>JAPWUH010000029.1 GCA_028275645.1 Caldivirga sp. | reverse complement strand
GAAAAACCTAAACAAACCTAATACGGCCCTAAAGCTACCCTGTAAAGTGACCCGTAACCAAGCTCAGACAGAAGACCAACAGCTAAGGCGCCCCTGCACTCATCACTGTTCCTAAGCCTAATCACCGTGCCCTGGGGCAGGGCCTTAAGCATCGGCCTCCTGAACCTGCCCACCTCACTAAAGCCTAATCCAAGATCAATGACCTTAACCTTAAACTCATCACCGCTAAGAACCCCGTAAACCTCCTCAACACACTCAAGCCCAGCAACACCGCTGATTTCAGCAATGGGCCTATCGGCATGTATTAGGATTGGCTGGAGCGCTATGGCGAAATCACCCTCGGTTGGTGGTTTAAACGCCTCACCTAGGCTGAATAGGGCTAGCCTACCCTCACCACCAAGCCTAACCACACCAGCCACCCACCCCTCATTAGCTTTACTAAGCCTCAGTACATATGTGAAGTCTAGTTCAGGGTAAGTAGTCTCCCCTCCGCCGCATTCAGGTTCAGGCTTATAGGAGGTGTAGGTGACCTTAAACATCCTCCTCACTGTCTTAGACTCCCTAGCTAGTTCAATACCAACCCTGCTACTTGACTTAGCGTAATTAATTAATAGCTTACCTAATTCCTTGGCCTCTTCACCGAATGGGTCCTCGTAGTACTTAATGGTGGCGTCAATGTACCTCTTCACATTGCTTATGCTCAACAGCTTATTATCGATTGGTATGTAATATCCACCGTAACCGCCACCATTAAAGTTAACCAAGGGTCCCCATAGGATGGGCTCCCTGGTGCTGGTGGTGAAGGTTAGGTCAACACCCGCAATACCCCTAGCCAATTGCCTTAAGTCATCGAAGTCGTAGTTGACGTGGCTAGTGCTAGTGTTAACAACCACACCCAGCATGTAGCCCACCGCTCCAAGCACCGTGCTTGGTAGTGGTGCGGTGGATGCCTTATCAATGGCGAATGCGTCAACCCCACTCAGGTTCCTTAAGCCCATGTGCAATTGACCAAGGGGCCTTACCTTAATCACCCTCTCAACGGGTGTAGTGCTCATGGGTACCCCCTCAACACTTCATAAGCCTTAACCAACTCACTAATAATGTTTGTGCCCTTTGACTCGCAATTCTTAAACATAGCCCTCCCACAGGGATCCATGTTATGCAATCTGCTTAATGCGTCTAATGATAGGTTCCGTTTAACATCCTCCTTAATCCCCCTCACCTTAACGTTCCTATCCACCACATAAAGCCAGATATCATCCATTAACCGCCCACTGCAGCCACCCCTTACCAGCGTATTCACGGCATCACCGTACTCAGCGTAGTCCTCAGGTATACTGCCACTCAACACGCCACTAAGCCTCAGCACGAAGAGTTCGTTAAGCAGATCCAGTGCACCTGATAAACCGCCACCTGCAGGGTCTGAGAAGGGTAGGATTGCGGACCTACCCGTCCTTGACTCTGAAATAACCAGTGAATCCTTCCTAAGCTCCTTTCCATTTAAACTCCAAGTAGCCTTCTTGGCCACATCCTCAAGCATATTAACCGCCTCCCTAACCTCCTCACTCATCACATCTGTTATGTTGGCGAACCTGAGTGAGAAACTTCTACCAAAGCCAACTACCTTAGGCGCCGCAATGAAGTACCCACCGTTGGCGAGTTCATGGAACCCACCCCCACCACCCCAGTAGTTGCTCCTCAAATCTCTCACTATTGAAAGGGATACCTCAACTGGGGCTAGGGCAAGCACGTCATCCCCACCGCTGAACATTAAACCCATTACCGGGTTTGTGTAGTATCTAAAGTTCACGGTTTTTATATCCCTGAGAGCTGTTATAATGAGAGCCATTGATAGTGCAGCATTATACGTTGGCGTAACCACTACTCCAATCCTCTCCTCATCCTTTAACCCACCCTCCTTCTTCCCCAACTCCTCTAATATATTGAACAAATTGATTAATACGCCGTAAGCCTTGGCGGCATCACTAGGTAGATTAGGCTGCTTCATCAGGTCCTCGAGGAATTCCTTGTAATTGCCCAGCGGCAACTCACCTCTACTCAACTTGCCTACGTCATCCGCATCGCCCCTAATTACCGCGTAATAAGACCTGAAGCCGATTACCGAGGGAACCGGTCTCATCCACTCAAGGCTATACTTAGTAACCCCAAGGTCCCTCATTAATCCACCTAGAAATTCGCCACTATGCATCTCAAGCAACTGAGCCGCACAGTCATTAAACAACCTACTGGCCCTCTCAGCATTGCACTCTGGCCCATGCCCACAGAGTATTGTAATATCCTTTGCATCGCTGGTTAAATAATCATTAAACCTATCACATTTACCGTGTAGTGAAGCTTTTAAGCCGTTGTAAATCTTCGTGTACCAGGCGAAGGCGACGTCCTCCGTGCTGTCGAAGGCAATCCCTCCATAAGCCCTCTTGAACCTATAGTAGGTAGCCCTCTTAATTAGGCACAGCAGCCCCAGGGCCTCACCGGGCCTTACCTGTGCATTCAACTCCTCAGGATTAACATTAAACTTGGCTAACACCTTATCCTTAGTGCTTTTATCGTAGTCGTTTGGATTCCCTGGATCCCTCCTTAGGTGCACTATGGCTGGTTCGTCGCCACAAACTGAGCAGTATATGTAACCTACGTTACTCCTGTCGTGAAACACATATTCACCATATGGGTCTACGTTGGATTTAAGCGGCTTACTCACCGTGTTAACACCGCTGCGGTTGAACCATGGCTTACCCACTATTAGTCTCCTCCTACCCTCAATACGCGCCTTCATGCCAAGAGCCGTTAAGCCAACGTCAAATGCTAAGTACCTGCTTAACTCACCACTCAGCCTGTTTGCCAAATCACTATACCCCTCAGCCCTTAACTGGCCTATGAGCTTGAGGAATGCGTCAACCTTGATTAAGCCACCCTTCACCACACCTTTACTGGTACACTCACCCGGCAGTACATTACCGCCGCTGCTCACGTATTTTCCTAGGCAGTCATACACGTCCCTCAGATTGACCGTATTCACACGGACCTGTATTAAATCATTAAAGACTCCCGTATCCTTTAGGTCATTGTAAATCCCGTTAACCAACCTTAAAAATGCGTGGTCCTCGCCTGGCACCTCACTGAGCATAGCCTTAGCATCGCCGCAATTGCCGCTGAAGGTGCCGGTTAACGCCCACTCGATTAGGCACTGTTGAGCATTAGTGAAGCTCTGCATGACCTTATCCCTAAGCTCACCCTCACTGCCCGCCACATCTGCGGGTAGGAGTAGGATTATTGTGCCTGGTATTATCGGGTTGCCCAGCAGCATCCAGTCATCAACCTTTGCACTGGTCTCGAATATCAAGTGGCCGTAGAAGTCACCGACCTCACCTAGTAAGGTCTCGCCGAGGGAGTTGCCTAATTGGTTTAGCTTCCTACCCAGCGTTACGTGGTATATTGGGTTCAACCTAAGAGTCGGCTTAATCACTATGTCAGGTCCATAATCCCAAACCAGGGGCCATACCGTGAACCAGGCTAGCATTGATATTAACCAGCTACCCGCCCAAAAGTCACCAGCCTTCCTGGCTGAGTTAACAACCCTTTGTATGCCGGGTATGTCGACTTCAACCAAGTAACCGCCTACGTCATTATTGGGCCACAGCATGTTTATGAGCGTTGCCGTTGCGTAGTTGTGGTCAAAGACAGTGTGGGTGGGTACTCTGGTGTCGGCAAGGCTTGGGGGTAGCCTATTTTTGATCCACTCCAACTCGTACAATGCGTAAAATAGGTGGTATACCGCCCTTGCCTGCTCAGCCTTATCATGCTTATCCAAGGCCTTCGTTACATCACCTAGGATCTTACTCACTATTCCCGCATATTTACTAACCTCTTCGCAATTGATATCTTTAGGTAAGTCCTTATTCAATTTTGGATTGAATATGTTATGCAGTTTTGAATATGCAAATACACCTTGACCTGAAGCACCTAATTCCTCAAGCATCCACCTATCCATTGATGACGACAGGCGATCAGCATCCCTAGTTAACCTATACGCTATGCTGTCACTGGTTATGTCCCCGAATAGGCCCGAAAGCCCCATTACATACCACAACTCCGCCGCATCCTCCTCATGTGCCTTAGTGCCTAGGTGTATTTTTTCGAAGCACCTGCCTTTGCCCAGGAGGATCCACATCTTGTTTGGTGGATCATGTAGTAGTGCCCATGCTTTAGCCTTGAAGTAATTATACCAATCCACGTGTACTCTTATAGTGTAGGTTTATAAGTATTTAGTTATCATTTAGTGGTAAAACTTAAGTGGTAAAACTTATAAGGAGTAGGCTAGTGTATAATTAATGAGTCAGCGGGACGCCAAATTAATACTCCTAGAGTCATTGACTCCGCTGCACCCAGGTAGTGGTAGGAGTTCGGCCTATGTTGATCTGCCAGTCCAGAGGGATGAGTTTGATTTCCCAACCATATGGTCGAGTAGCCTTAAGGGTGCCTTAAGGTCGACGCTCACGCTATCATGCAACGGCATTAATGATGCGGTGGAGAGGGCCAAGTGCAGGAGGAAAGTTTACCTAGTCTTTGGCCCCGAGACTGATGAGGCCTCCGACTACGCATCAGCCGTATCAATACTGGACGCGAGGCTGGTCCTCATACCAGCCAGGTCGCTGAGGGGTGTGTGGACGTACGTAACCTCACCACACCTACTCAACTACCTACTCACATACATGGAGGTGGTTAACCACGGTAAGAGGAATGACTTAGCTAAGTTGGTTGAGCAGGTTAAGGGGGTTGTTAAGGATGGCACAGCCATCATCAGTAAGCCTGACCTGCTGGTTAGTGGTAACAGTATAGTCATCAATGAGCTTGAGTTAAGCGCAACCCAGGACGCAACCCTAAGCCAATTAATTAACCTACTGCCAGGCGACATCAGGAACATTGCAAGTGAGAGGGGCTTAACGGTGGTTAGTGACAGTAATGTGCAGGAGGTGGTTAGGAGGAGCCTGATTATTCAACCAAGGATTAGGCTGGGTTATGCCACAAAGACTGTCAGTGGTGGTCCCTGGGAGGAGGAATATATACCCCAATTCACTGTTCTCGCAACCGCATTACTTTGTAGGGAGATTAGGGTTGATGTTGACAAAAAACTGAATGATTGGAAAAATAAGGATTGTAAGGACTTGAAGGATGATGAGAAGCAAAAATGCGAATCGGAACTAGAGAATTTCTTAAGGGGTAAGTCTAGTGACTTAAAGAACGCAGGCAAAGTCTGTGATGAGGTATTATCTGATTTAAGGCCGAAAAGCTTGTTCTTCGGTGGTAAGGAAACGATAGGTAAGGGTTTGGTCAAGATCATTGAGTGGTGATTAGCATGCAGCGCAGTGAGTCGCTCGACCTGGCCATAAGGTGCATTGAGGCTTTGAAGAGGGTTTTTGGCGATAGGAAGCAGGTTCTCGATGGGTTTAGGACCAGGGCTAGGCATGTGCCATCGAGCATTTACTATAGTGGGTTAACGTACACCATAGCCTACGTAGCATCAAAGGCAAGTAAAGATAAGTACTCCGGGGTTGATTTAATGACGCAGGCCCTGACGAAGCCAGACCTGGGCGCCCTATTCGAGAGTTGGAAGAATGAGAACACAGTCAAGGAGGAGGCCTATGAGTTATATGGCGCGTGCCTAATGAGGGCTATTAGGGAGGTTGCCAAGATGGATGGCGTTAATGACCTGTTAACACTGTTGAAGGTCCTTAATGACCCAGGGAGACAGGTGATCGTTACCAACAAGGTGCTTGAATTTGCTGAGTGGTTGAAGAGGCTTGCCGAGGCATCAATATCTGGGTGAGTGATGTGGAGTACGTTAGGCTTAAGCTAACCCTAGAAACCCCCTTCCTACCCGGCTCAGCCGATCCCAACGTTGTTGATCCCGATTGGCCACTGAGACCGAGCGAGGTTAAGGGTGTTTGGCGTTGGTGGGCTAGAGCCTTCGTGGGTGGAATACTCTATGAGAAAGGGTTACTTGTTGGGCAACGTGATGACAAGAGAGGTTACTTAAAGGTTCCGAGAGATAATGAAGTTGCATTGATAAGTGAGATCGTAGGTGAGAAGCTGGGATTGGGATATGTAGCTGGAAGTAAGTCACGTGCATCATACTTTAAAATATCTATAAGCCCTAGTTTAAATATTGAGAAGTATATTAGTAAATTTATACTATGTCAAGATTCAAAAGTATTTACTCATAAGCTACAAAGAATACAGTTGTTAATGATGACTAAGAGCATTGACGTAAAGGAGAGTAATATAGCGTCAGATAATACTGTTCCAAGAGGTGTATTAAAGATAAGTAGGGATATTTTAAGAGATTTAGGTGTAGAGTACATAGATAAACTGGTATTTAGAGTAGACGGTAAGATCAATAAGAAAAATGAAAGAAGGTGTAGGGTTTTCAATACTGAAATTATAGATAACGCAGTAGGTAATAAGAAGGTAATAATGATAAATCCAAGCGATTTAAAGCAACTACAGGATGGACTACGACGGCCAAAGTATAAATTATCAATTTATAAAGAGATGGAATACCTAGAACGTGGAATTAATTTTGACTTGAAAATTTCATATAATAGGGAAAGAGGTAATCTTGGAAATGACGAAATAGTGGCTTCTTTAAGTATACTACTTCTTGCACTGACGCTTTCATGTTTCGGAAAGGGTAGTCGTAGGGGGCTTGGATGTTTCAAAATCAATAGCCTTGAGGTAAATGATGATAAAATAAGAAGTGATGTAATGGATATGTATAATGCCATTAGGCAAGGCGAGATTAATAAAGCAATACGTAAAGTAAGAGAAAGGCTCGAAAATGTCATGAATCCTTACTTAAAGGGAAACATAACTGGTGAACCGAAGGAACTACCTCCGATGCCGGTCATTAGTTCACGGATATTTTATCAAAGTTCTATTTCAGATATGAGCCAGTACAACTTCCAGCTTTCACCATATATGTTATGTCGTATTACTCTAAAAGATAGTAAAGTCGATACTGATTATTTCCTTAATATACTTCATAACTTCTTCCTCAGGCCCGTGAGGGCTAATACCTTACACAAAGCACAAGATAGGCTAAGACAGGAACTTAAAGCTTGGATACTTGGATTACCTAGGGAACAGAGGGGCACTGGGTATAAAATCATAGGGAGCGCAAGTAGGAGGGCTTCGCCCATGCTATTGGCTGTGCATGGTAATGAGGCTTACTTAAGCGTTTTCGTGTCAGCTGATTGGCCAAATAAACTTGAGTGGTATAGGGCCGGGTCTAAGCAACCTAAGCCTCTGCAGATTGATGAAAAAGAGGTAATAAATGCCACAGCCATAGCTCTCAGCGAGTTCATGGAATATCTTAAGGAAAAGAAAATTAATATCCAGGTCGATAGGGTATGGCCGTGAGCCCTATATTAAGTTCCATAAGGGCATCACCGCAGGTCAACATACCTAGTTACTTAAGGCTAAAGCTCATAGAACTAGTAATAAGTGGCGGTAAACAGGCTGGCCGTGGTGGTAAGGCATCATCGCTCAAGGACGAGCTTAACCAGTTAAATAGGGCCTTAATGATGGAGTTGGTGAATGCCTATAAATGTGAGAACATTGGGGACTTACTCGCTAATGTTGACAAGCACATGGACTATGTGACCAAGTCCCTTGAGGAGTTAGGCTATGAAGTGATCTTCAGGGGCAAAATGGCGTTAATGAGTAGGCTAGCCATAAACCTGAGGCACCCGTACACTGAGCCTTTGGAGCCTGGCATTTCCTGGGACCCGTATTGGAACCTGCCCTACATACCATCATCATCACTCAAAGGCGCCATTAGGGCCATTGCCGAGAATACTAAGTCACCGTGCGTCAGGGCTTTTGGGGATACGGAGGAGTCATCAACAATAGTCGTCTTAGACTCATACCCAACCTACTGCCCAGGCGGTAAATCCCTACTGACCCTGGACATAATCAATCCGCATTACAGGGAGATAGAGGGCGAGATAAGTGAGGTTGAGTCAAGCCCAACACCATTAACCATGCTCACCGTGTCCACCGGGGTAGCCTTCAGGGTGATTATACTGGCGGCTAGGAACAGGTTAACCACCAGGTGCAACAAAGTCTCTAAGGACTACGTATATGTAAATAAGGACTGCAAGGAAGCATGCACAACCAACGACCTCAGGAACATTATTATGCAAGCCCTTAGGGAGGGCATTGGAGCAAAGACGGCACTGGGCTACGGGGCATTCCGCATAGAATAAAAAATATTAAAGTTAATTAGCACTTTTAAGGAAATGATGAAGCTTATACTGGAAAACATAGGGCCAATTAAGAGTGCGGAGATTGAGTTAGGCAGGGTAACGATACTTTACGGACCCAACGCCGCCGGTAAGACCACCGTGGCGAGGTCAATTGAGTACCTAATCAAATTAATGAATAATATCGGTGTTGAATGCAGTGAATTAATGGAGTTAATAAACTATGGCGCTAAGGCTGGGAGGATAGTGCTCAATGATTACGAGGTTTCGCTGGAGAGAACAGAGGGATTTGAGAAGGTGAACGTGACCATAAAGAGAGGGGCAGAAACATTACACAGTGGTGGGTGTGGAGCTGGGGTGCATTCAACAGGGCTCCATATAGCGAGTGATTTAGGTGTGGATTCCCTAGCCTGGGTCAGGTACATTGATGCGAAGTTAATAAACATTGGGTTACCCGAACCTGAGAATACACTTACTCTAACAGACCTACCTAAACCATCATTAATTAAGACATTAATTAAGAGGTTAAGCGGGAGCGCTAGTTATACAAAGATAGCCAGTGATTATAGTAGGTACTTAATGGATGTAAATGATGCATTAGAGCTCGTAGTTAATGGAAGGCTTGAGCTTCAGGAGAACGAGGTGCTCTTCTACGATGGTGATTACTACTATGAACTTGATCATGTGGCTGAGGGCATTAAGAGAGCCGCCCTAATCATTACAGTTAAGGCTTTAGCGGAGAGATTGAGAGGTTTGGGTAGGTCACCAATAATGTTTATAGAGAATTTCGAGCCCGCATTGCATGTTGATTACGTCAAATCATTGCTTGACGAGTTAAGCAAAGGCAACGTCCTAGTCATTGTGGAGACACATAGTGGTTTTGCCATTAAGTATGGAGCGAGGAAGATGGAGGAAGGTGAGGGATGGAGAGTCTACATTATTGAGGATGGCAATGCATTCACGGATTTAACAAAGTCAGAGCTATTCAAGAGGGAGAGGGAGTTAATTGTGTAAGCCATATGATATGTGGAATAATTAATAAATGCCGCGATAACCCTTGCAGTATTGATCAGGGCGGGAGTAGGAGAGGATCTGCAGGGCAAATCAAGGATCGTGAGTGCGGTATTGTATGTGACGCCTCACATGCTTTACAGTATGACAGGGATTTTAGGGATTTTCTAAATGCGTTACAGCGCAGGATTAGAGGGGTCAAAGCCTTGTTAGTATGTAGATGTGATAAATCGGACCGAGATTTATGCCTTAGTGCGGGAGATGGCCAGGTACCTTGCTGTGATTGCCCGCTTAGTAATTGGCCTGACCTATGCATGGTCATTAAGGCTTCTGACGGATGCGTTGCCGTAGCCGTCAGCTGTAAATGTCATTTAACCAGTAGAAGAAGATATAAAGAAGTCACTAACGTACGATCAGCCATTCTTGATGAAAAGGGCAAGCTTTCATCACCCTTTGAATACTTGTTAATACTTGTGCCTAAAGAATATTTGAAGAATTTTAAGGAAGTTACTGAAGAGTACAGTAACATTGAGGTTATGAGGTGTTACACATGATGTTGCTTGAGTTTAGGGGCTCGGTGGATGGCTTCAAGCGTTTATGCCATGAATTTGTGATGCATGGTGGTGTTAGTGATGTGGTTAGTTTCGATTGCGATGGTTTGGGCGGATTTGATGTTAATCTTCATGTCGACGCATTAACGTTAGGTGTCAACATTATTGTGCAACTATACCTGCATGAATACGTTGATGTTGACTCCTTAAGTTATGACTTAGCCGGGGTACTTGAATACTTGAATAACAATCTCAATACCATAAAGTCCATGCTTAAATACCTGAAGCGCTCGAGTAATGAATTGAGCCTAATACTTGGTATCATATCGCCTTACCCGTGGGTCACCTTCGTGATTCCTAACAACGATAGTATTAAGAACTCGCTACCTTACAGGGTTATTAATGACCCATGCTCAATAATCATCATGACTAGGGGTAACAAGCCATCAATTATAGCCCATTATTTAGTAAAGGCATTGACTGAGCCAATTAACCTAAGAATTGATGATGCCGCGGAGACTCCGGATTACGTGAAGTATCTCAGGGGTATGGATAGTGGTTACGAGACTGCAGATGACCTTGTGAGGTGGCTTGCCGATAGATGCAGTGTCGAGTATGATGATGGTTTAGTGATAGTAAAGCCTAAGATTACCTAGTGAAAGTGCCGCCGGAAAACATGTTCTTAGTTAAGGTGGAGGATGTTACTATGCCTTTAAGGCTCAATCTTAACACTGCCGGCAAAGCAACGGTACCTTTTAATATCTTTGCAGTAACTTAGCTAAATCATGGTTACGTATCTAGGTACAGCCTTCAGCCTACAAATGATACCCCCTGAAGCCGGGGAGGTTACCATTAAGGTTAGGAAATTGACGGTTGAAGAGGCTAGGGAGGTGTTGTCTGGCGGTTTCATCAGCGTGGTGGGTCATGAGGTAACAGCTAGGGTAATGGAGAAGCTACTCGGCATTAAAGTACCCATTAATAGGACTACAATAAGGCTGAGTAAGGGTGATGTCCTCATTGTATTTCAACTGCTTCACGGCCGCACTGAGCAGACAGGGAGTTAACGCCGCAGGAGGTTGAAGATGTGGTTAATAGGGGCTTGTACGCAATCTACATGGTTACCGTTGAATCCTAGGTTAGTAATTGCCTAGTTAGGCAATCGATTATGAATTTCTTAACTAAGTCCCAATTCTTATAATACCCAACCTCAACATTCAGGTCAACCTTCACATCCAGCCAAGGTTCTGGGTCCATGTAAAATCCTGCATGGGCCATGAAGTTCCTCAGTATGTACCTATAACACTTTACTGAAACAGCTGCACCAACCTGACGCTGCCTTGGCGCCACCCTTCTCGGCAGAATACGTAGTGAGTCAAAGGTGTCCCTTATGATTACTTCTGATGCCTTAGAAACCTTCTCGAAGTATGGCGCAATCGCTTCCTTAAGCCTATCAGCTGGCATGTAATTCCC
>JAPWUH010000028.1 GCA_028275645.1 Caldivirga sp. | reverse complement strand
ATGTTAATTCGAAGGATAAGTCAGGGTTCTTGGATATTTCAAGTGAAACCCCGGCCACGCCGGGCGTGTAGTATATTGAGAAGTCCCTTAAGCCCTTAATGGGTACCTTAGGCATCATTGAGACCTTACCGCCGTAATTCCTAGCGACCTTAATCGAAACCTCATACCACTTCTTTGTTCGATCCTCACCAGCGTTACTCATAACCACCTTAATGAGATGGGGTATTTATGTATTTCGCCTATCAACGTATTGAAAATAGCCTATTTAAGAAATTTATAACCAATTACTTTTAACTAATGGAGAATAATCATGAACTAATGCCTAATTTATCTTTAGCAGTTTGCATCAATCACCCGGTATTAATCTATAGAAGGTAATTGATTTAGCGGTGATTTAGTGGTCAGGCGCTAACCCTCTACATCACCCCCCCTTAATGTTTAATGCGGCACCTAGCGCCTTCTTAATGTCATCAATATTAACAGGTACTATGCTGCCCCTCGATATTGTGAAGTAGAACCAATCTATGGCATGAGGCAGCCCCTTAAGTCTCTTAACCCTAAGTCTCCTAACCGGTATACCCAATTGGGCTAAGTTGGGGTCCAGTTCAATCTCAATAATACCGTCGAATACGTACTCCATGTTATCGATGATGCCGCTAATATCCTCAGTGGTTGTGTGAGCAACAATAACGCTTAACGTGCCGTATCGCCTAGTAATCATTTTAACCTCCTTAAGCAGTAGGAGGAGACTCCTTGGGTCAACGTTAGCGAGTAGGTCGTTTATGGAATCGATCACAATACCCCTCGCCTTAACTTGGGGTAGGTTCGTCTGTATAATGTTTAAAAGTTGCCTTGAGTCAAGTTCAGTTACGTTACCCACAACGCTAGGTATCGACTTACCTGCCGGTTCACCTAGGTTAAAGCCGTCAACTATGAAAAGTCTCGCCTCATAATCACTAAGCTCGCTCTTAATCGAAACCGGGTCATCATCAAAGGTTACATACAGGACTGGGTACCTGGACAATATGCCCCTGGCAATCTGCTTAACCATGAATGTCTTACCCATTCCCAAGTCTCCCCTCACGAGAATCAGGTAGCCGAATGGTATGCCACCTGGTATTAGTTGGTTTAATGGGTCTATTTTAAGGGTCTCCATCTAGTCACCCTTTGCCTGAGCTTAATAAATATATTATGTATTTTTAATTAAGCCCTCCTCCTCACATACCCCTTTAGCCGCTCAGGGTGTTTACCCTCTTAACTAGCTTCATCTTTTCCAGGGCCTTAAGTTTAGGTATAGTCTTAGGTAGTACCACCTCATCGCACATTACTATTGAACTGACTTTACTATTGAACAGCTCCCAGTCAACATCACTACTGAAGGTGAGTCTCTTAATGCCCCTAAAGGCCACTGGCGAGTCCAGGTTCTCCAGGTCCTCCCTTGTAACCGTTAACTCATCCACGTTGGATATGACCTTAACCCCTCTGGCCCCCTCCATGAATGCCTTACCTGACTCAGACACGATCTGGGATATCGATGTAACAGCCCTACTTGTCACATCAGCCAACGATAGGAAGGCCCTAAGTGACATGTTAACTAACTCCCCAATGGTCACCCCCATCTCCCTAGATAGCTGAAGCGCCTTATCGTAAAGCTCCTTATCCACACCCTTAATCGTGACCTGCCTCTTCTCACTCTCCCCAGAGCCAGCACTACCAGTCTCACCATTACCCATAGGTAAATCCAGTACTACCGGTTTATAAGGATTACTACGCATACCACACTCAACCTGGCGTAAGGTGTAGTAAGTTATCCCTTGAAGTTAAATCATAGCCTACGTGTTAAATATTAAGCTCAGCTCCATTGGCATTAGGAAAGTTGTTGCAGGGGTTGTTTCCCACTAGCCAAGTTCATTAAGTTCCCTCCTAATCTTCTCAACAAGCTCCCTCCCCTCCTGGTCTAGGTTTAGGGATTCTATGATCTCGATCTCTGATTTCATTAACCCCTTCAATGCGATTATGGCCTCCCTCCTACTACTGAAGGGGCTCACATCCCTATCTAGCCCATTGTGGGCATACCTATGGACCCCCAGCATGGCGGTGGTTAGGTTAACGATCCCCCTATAGCCAAGGTTCTCAAGATCCCTTGAGACACCGACCAACCCAGTGGTAGGTGCAGTATACCCTATTCTCAGATACCACTTCACCTCATCCTCCCTACCCTCCCGCCTCTTCCCCTCAATTATCTTATTGAAGTTGGACACTACTAGGGAGCTTAGGAGGGCCTTCCAGGATAGGAAGAGTTTACCCGCTGAGTTACGGCTATACCCCTCCTTCAGCATCCTAATGCTTAAGTAAAGCTCCTGCAGGGCCTCAAGTAACCTTAACCTCGAGTACTTCTCAGGTTCCCTGGTGAATTTCGGCAACTGCGACTCCACGTTAATTTCTACAGTTTTAACAACAAATAAAAACATAAAAACAATAAATAAACCTTAGTGCGCTTAAACCTTAACCAAGACTAAGGGCTGCATTGCGAAAAATTGATGACGCAAATTATCAATGGCTAGACTTAATCCACCGTTGCAGTGTAGTTAAGGACATGTGAACCATTAATGATCCTCCTTTCCCACCCCCTTTCTGTCTTTGTGGGGTGGGTTTTGGGTGTTGGTGGTTTTGTTCTTGGGTTGGTGGTAGGGGTGGGTTATCGACCCACTGGCTCATCTGTAAGGGAAGTAAACCCCTTCCTGGGGCGTCAATCCAAACACCAAACCCCCAACACCCAAAACCCACACTAAAGAACAAGACTTAACATTATTATCACCTAGGATTTGTGAATCTCATGTAACCCGCATTCAGCCCCATATTTATCCATGGATTGGCTTAACAGGTTGATTACTAGCTCCCTGACTTCGCTCATTAATGAGTTGTCACTGTTAATCCCTGAGACAGCCTCCATGAGCATCCTTAAACCCTCACATTCCATTTTATCGTAGGGCCTTCTCGACACCATAGATCTATACCTAGCCATAGCCTCCTCAGCTTCTTCCCTTCTCCCAATTCTCATGGCGGCTATTGCTAGGCTATGCCAGGTATAGGCGTAATTTGGATCCTTCATTGCCGATTCCTTAAATAACTCATAAGCCAACTCATACATACCTAACTTCAATGCGCACCAACCACCCCATAATAGGTTGCTGGGGTCGTTGTGCCTTAAATGTAGCTGTAGGGCTTTCTTATATGCCTTGTTAGCCTCTTCACGTTGCTTTGTCATTTCAAGACATATCGCTAATCCATGCCATGCGCCTGGATTGTCGCTGCTGCATAAGTTAAGGTACTTTTCGTAAAGTATTTTACCTATGTCGTATCTTCTTAGGCATATTGTTGCTTCAGCTAGCTTGTATAGTGAGGTGCATGTTGCATCCATGTTTATGAGTAGGATTTTTGTCCTATTTATAAATTTTACCCTACTTAGTGAAACCAAGCATTAGACCTCCTCCGGTTCCTCATACCACTTAACCCTCTCCCCTATTATCGACCTGAGGCGCCACCTTATTGACTTGGGGGCGCTGTTAATCTTACCTAAAAGGTCATTTACCTTGCCTATTACCTCGCTTTTAATGCCCTCCAGTTCCTTACTATTCACTAGGTACTCCGTGACCCTACTTAGGTTGACTATTGTCGTCTTATAAAGTCCCCAGTCGTTTGACGTTAGTTTAATTATCCTGTTGATGTCTAGCTCCTCTGTGGTGTCCGTGTTGCCTAACCTGAACTTGAACAGTAGTGTTATTAGGTCTTTGATGTCTCTTTCGCTTATTCTCCATATCTGGAGTTTCGTCATTAGTAAGTCGCTTGGTGGTATTGTTGGTTTGAATAGTTCAAGCCTATCCCTGAGGTTTATTGTGTGGCTCTCCCTGAAGACATCCAGAAAGACGTCTATGCGTGCCCCACTGGCTGGGTCCCTGAACATTAGCCTCTCGTAGCCGTGCAGTGCATTAAACCTCCTGTCGGGTTCCATGCCAATGCCCTCCAGCACCTCGGTGAGTCTACCCGAATCCTTGGCGTGGGCTACTAGGTCTATGTCTTTAGGCGTCCTAGCCAGGGGTGGCACCTTACCGTATACGTCAGAGGCCAGCACATACACTGCGACACCCCCAAGCAGCCTAGCCACTATGCCCCTGCCCTCACACTCATTAACTATCTTCAGGCCAAGTTCAACTGTCCTTGGTTCCTCCGGCACGTTCTACATTTAACCTAGAGGCTTTTAACTATTATTACAGTTACCTGAGTTCCACGTCACTTAGCCCGTAGTTGCGTAGGAAGGTTTCCAAGTCAGCCTCCCTGGGTAGGTTCTCCTCATCACCCCTAACCATGACTACCATGGCCGCCGCTGCTGATGCCCTCAATATCGACCTTGAGGGTGGGTGACCCTTGAGTATTGATGCTAGGAAGACGCCTGCGTAGGCGTCTCCTGCGCCTATGGGGTCCTTCACCGGTACTTGAAATGCCTTAGCCTCAACCACCTCCCCATCCCACTTGGCCATGGACCCCCTTAGCCCCATTTTAAGCACAACCCTGCTAATGCCGAATCTACCCTCAGCCTCCTTGAAAACCACCTTAGGTTCCCTTGTGCCGAAGAGTAGCTCAGCCTCGTTTTCATCCAGGAAGAGCACGTTGACCATCTTCAAAACCCCCTCAACAGCCTTAACAGCCTCCTCTAGGCTTGGCCATAGTAGTCTCCTTATGTTGACGTCGAAGGAAACCATTACATTGTGCCTATTGGCCATCTCCATGCCCCTGATCACAGTTTCCCTAGCGGAGTCGCTTATGGCCATTGTTATGCTCGTTGTGTGGAAGACCCTTGAACTAGCTATGTAATCCTCATCAAGGTCACCCGGCGTCATGGCTGAGGCCGCTGAGCCCCTCCTGTAGTAGAGCACTGTGCTAACCCCTGGTATTGGGTAGCTCCTTTGGACGAAGTATATCCCAGTTGGCCTCTCAGGGTCGAATTTAACCCTGGAAACGTCGACGCCCTGCCCCCTAAGCCACTCGTATATGAAGAGGCCGAACTCATCGCTGCCAAGCCTAGTGATTAAGCCACTCCTTAATCCAAGCCTAGAGACCGCAACGCAGACATTGGCCTCCGAGCCCGCCGAGTGTTTCTCAAAGTAGGTTACGTGCCTCAGTGGCCCCTCGGTCACGGCGTTAAACTGGACTAGGGGTTCGCCTAGGGCTACCAGGTCTAGCATAATTCAGGTTGGTTGAGCTGGATAATAAGCTATGCTGCCCATTCAGCTAATGCGGCTTACTGGACTCAACTTGGCTTATCTCCGCCAGTCAACACCTGCTCCATTATGGCGTGTATCCTATCCAGTCCCTGCCCCTTGATAGCGCTTACGGGTATTGGCTCAGGTATCATGCCTATGCTCCTAATGATCCCACCTATCCTAGTCACCAACTCGGAGTCACCCCTGGTTTCGAGGTAATCGGGCTCCTCAATCATGTTCTCAATCTCCTCAATCTCCTCCTCAGTCAGTAGGTCGGCCTTATTGAGGACGTTAACCTGGGTCTTCTGAATCCTTAACTGGACTGATAGGGAGAGGAGTAGGCTTGAGGCTAGGCCCAGCATCGTCCTGGCGTGGACGGAGTCTATGACGAAGATGACCATAGACTTGTCCATGGTTAACCTATTAACTATCAGGGGTCCAGTATCCCTGAAGGCGAACACCTCCAGTTGACCGGGAGTATCCACTATCAGGTATGTTGGGTCCAGTTCACTTATCTGTTGCCTAAGTTCATCAATCTTGGTTATCATCAGGTCCACGGCCGCTATCAGTGAGGCATTGGGGCCTAGCTTATACTTCCTCATAATCCCCCTAGCCGACACGTAATCCCTAATGTCAATGTCGGGTGTGTAGGGTAGGTACTCGGCCGCTGGGTCTAGGTTAAGTATCCCCACGTAGTTGTCCTGGCTCTCCAGGTAGTCGGCTAGGGCTGAGGTTAAGGTCGACTTCCCTGAGCCAGCCGTCCCGGTTATGAAGACCGTCAGTATGTTAACCACCCCTCCTACTACTCTTGATAACCTGGGCGAGTTTCCTAATAAGGCTTCTCCTATTGTAACCCTCAACCTTATAAACGTGGATGCACCCTGCGTGATCCTCCTCAAACCAATGCCTAGGGTGCCTCTTCTCCGGGTGAACCTCATACCTAAGCCCAAGCTTCAATGCGGCGTTAGCCAATTCGTCGAGGGTGGGCTTCTCCACGGCAAGCTGCCTAGGTACAACCCTTCCATTGCTCCTACTGACCGTTGAGTCTATGTTAATCCTCCACACGACCCAGTAATCCTTCTTACCCATCCCTAGCCTTAAATGGCTGTAATGGGTATTTAAACTTGATTAACCCTCGCTTAGGAAGCGCCATGAAAGCACTATGCCCATTGTTGAAAAGATCATGGCGAATAACGCCAGGTAGAAGAAGTCCATTGGTATGCTGAATGCCGATATACCAAGAAGCAAGCCCCTCGTAATATCGTTAACGTAGGTGAGTGGGTTTATGTAGGCAACAGGCCTAAGCCACCAGGGCATCATCTTTATTGGGTAGAATGAGTTGCTGGCGAACATGAGAGGCATGTTGAGTAGGTTTATTATGGCCATTTGGGATTGCCAGTTCGTTGAACGGAGGGCGAGGGTTAGGTATAGTGCCGAGAAGCCCAACGCCAGTAACGTTAAGGCTGCGTAAACACCAACTATGCTTAAGGCAAACCCTAGG
Source organism: Caldivirga sp. (assembly GCA_028275645.1). Taxonomy (GTDB): domain Archaea; phylum Thermoproteota; class Thermoprotei; order Thermoproteales; family Thermocladiaceae; genus Caldivirga. Next base: position 5,031 of record JAPWUH010000028.1, on the reverse strand, counting down.
GGGGTTAGGCTGGTGTTGAACTTCATGCCGAGTAGCGTGGCTATTATAAGCACTATTGTGGCCTGGGCAAGGGACCTTAGCACCGAGTTAAGCACCTTACCCATTATTATACTGCCCCTAGGCACGGGCGTGGTGAGTAGCTTATCCAGGACGCCCAGCCTCCTATCCCACACTATACTCATGCCGCTGTTCATCGCCGTGAAGAAGGTTATTTGAGCAACCATTGAGGCCGCTAGGAATGAGAAGTAGTCCGTGGTCCCAAAGGTTGACTTTAAGTAGGCCTGGGCTATCTGGTCAATAATCTGCTTAGGTATGTTTAGCCCCGGTATGTTTATGCTACCATTGGTGAATATTGAGGCCATGTTCATTGACTTGCCGAAGAAGGCCAGCCAAACTATGGGTTGGATCAGTGTTACTATAAGCACTACTGGGGCCTTATACCACTTCTTAAGTTCCCTATTGGTTAGGGTCCATAAGCCATGTAGTGGGTTACTGGCCATGGCAATCACCTCCTGGCGGTCCTCACAATTCTCCTCATGGCCATTACCTCCTCTCTACTGCCCCACTCATCCCTTAGGCTATGGCCCGTGTACTCCATGAAGACCTCATCCATCGACGGCTCCTTTATGGCTATGCTAGTCACCCTGATGCCAGCCTTACTCAACACATCAAATATGAGCGGCGCCGCCTTACTGCCGTCATTAACCTTAAACCTGATGAAGCCCTCAACAATCCTGACGTCACTTAAGCCGTCAATACTTTGAAGAACCTTAACGGCAGCCTCCGGGTTACCCGCCACTTGAAGCATAACCACGTCGCCGCCCACAGTCTTCTTCAAATCCCTTGGGGTGCCTATAGCCAGTATCCTACCGTGGTCAATTATGGCTATCCTATCGCAGTATTGGTCAGCCTCCTCAAGGTAGTGGGTTGTGACGAATATCGTGGTGCCCAGCTGCTCCTTAAGCTTAAACACGTATGACCATATGGCGGCCCTGGTTTGGGCGTCGAGGCCTAGCGTAGGTTCGTCGAGGAATAGTATCCTAGGCCTATTAATCAAACCCATGGCTATCTCAAGCCTCCTCCTCATGCCCCCTGAGTAGGTTTCAACCTTCCTATCCGCGGCGTGGGACAGCTCCACAAGGTCAAGTAACTCAGCGGCCCTTTCCTTGGCTTCCCTCTTCGGTATGCCGTATAGGCCGGCTATCATCATTAGATTCTCCCAACCGGTCAAATCCTCATCACTGGTGAAGTCCTGGGGAACTACACCAATTACCTCCCTAACCTTAGCCGGCTGCTTAACGACATCGTAACCACCCACTAATGCCGTGCCCTCGGTGGGCCTTGTTACAGTGGTCAACATCTTTATTGTGGTGGTCTTACCTGCCCCGTTAGGGCCTAGGAAGCCGAATACCTCACCGTACTTAACCTCGAAGTTTATGTGATCCACCGCCAGTATTGGGCCATAACGCTTAGTTAGGTTTATTGCCTTTATTGCCGAATCACCTAGCATGGTAATCGATATCGGTACTGTATGCTCATTTATAAACGTTACGCTGCCAGTAGTTCCATTAAGCCGGCGCCCTATGAAACTTCCTCATTCTTAATTCCCCCACCTGGTCCGAATAGTTTAACATCCCTTATCCTCATTCTAATGTTGCTGTCGATCCAGTGCCAGTACATTACCCTCGGTTCACCATATCTATAGCACAACACAGCCCTGTAACTACCCCTATATAGCGTTGGGAAATGCACTATGCCTAGCCTCGTGTTTATCGTGAAGCCCAGCCTCCTCGACAGTTTAATTAACCACGTTGACTGTTCATGTATGATGGTTAGGTTGCCGTCTTTATAGGCCTTCATTAAACCACCTAGTATTGGTCTTATCTCGTTAATCACGGCGTTAGCCTCATCAACCGTGAAGGCGTGCTTATGCTTACCCATGGGTCAGCTTTGCCACCTGCTTATTTAAGCGTGATCTGCCAGTTTTCTACTGGGCTTATAGAGAGGTGGCTGAAAGTATTAGCATGGGCATCCCAGGGTGAGCCATACCAGCAACACTTATTACTCCTAGCCAAAACCCGCATTATGCTTAACGTTACGGATAGGATGATAGTGCTCCCGGGGGATTTAATTGGAGTGAGGAGTAGCGATTACGTGATCGTTGGGTCCGTTTACTGGGAGGGAGATAGGGCCTACGCCGCCACAGTGGCGATGATTAACATTAAGGGTGATGTTAAGCCCATGGAGGTTCAGGTAATACCACTAAGCGGAACCTATAAGCCGAGGCAGGGTGATGTTGTGATAGGGTATGTTGTGGATATACTGGTCAATGGCTGGGAGGTTGACATTAAGTCACCGTACTCAGCCTACCTACCTGTGGGTGAGGCCACCCTAAAGCCTGTTGACGTGGTGACCGCCGACCTAAGGAACATACTGAACATTGGTGACGTGGTCCTGGCTAAGATAAGCGACTTCAACCTGGCCAAGGACTACCCAGTGACCTTGACGATTAAGGAGTCTAGGCTGGGTAGGATTGAGGATGGAACCATCGTTGAGATAGACCCAGTCAAGGTGCCCAGGGTTATAGGTAAGAAGGGGTCCATGGTGAACATGTTTAAGGATGAGTTGAACTGCGACGTAACAGTGGGACAGAACGGCAGGATATGGGTTAGGTGTAGGAATAGGCGTGACGAGGTCTTCGTCTCGCAGACTATTAAATTCATAGAGAGGGAGAGCCACCAGGGTGGGTTGATGGATAGGGTTAAGGCAATTATACAGAGCTACAAATCCACCACAACCGGGTCAACCCAGTAGCCGTGTGAAAACTCATGCGGCTTGTTTTTGAGTGTACCTGGGCCTGCTACCTAACCCTCATTATCTTCCTGTAGCCTGCCACGTCCCAAACCTCAACCTGCACCCCAGGCTCAAGCTTACCCTTAGCCTCCTCCTCAACGTAACTGCTGGGTATTTCGAAGGTTTGGTAGTTCCTTAGGTCCATTAACTGTATGTTATCCCCAGCCACCGATATTACCTGCGCCGTGAACTTCTCGATAACAGGAACCTCCACGGCTGCGTCTGTTGGGACAACTATGGTCCTCTTAACCCCGTCAATGACGCCTATCCCAACTATCCTAGCCTTAGCGCTGCCGTGCTTACCTGTCTTACTCTTCTCAACCTCAACAACCCTGCAGGGCACATTATCTATCATTATGTATGACCCCTCCTTAATATCCCCTGCAGAAGCAGTCCTAGTGGACATATACCCACCCAACGCACCCTCCTAATTTAAACTTTAAGTAATTGCAGCCCCTCTGTGGTTGGTGGTTTAAACCAGGCTTCTCAGCGTCTCCCCACTAGTCGCCTAGGGCTCACAGCCCTACGGATCTCGGGAACCCAGGGCACAATAAGGTGTTAAGGCTTGGGTTTTAAACCAACTACCTCGCAACGCTAAGAGGCTTAGACGCCAATGAATGCAATGCGGCAAATGATTACGAAAACTGGGTAGCCCTGCATAAGCCGCCTCTACTTCACCATAACCCATACCTAGTACCCATGTCTTCAATGAACCTCCTGGCTTGGGCAACCTCATCATCAAGCCTGTCCCTTATATCACCACCCCCGACGTCAATGGCTATATAGCCCTTGAAGTTGAACTTCCTCAACTCCTCAAAGACGGAGTCCCAGTCCACAACACCCCTACCTGGGCTCCAGTGGTAATTATCCCTACCATCGTTGTCCGAAGCGTGGACGTAGAATACCCTATCCCCAAGCTTCTCTATGGATAACGGTATAAGTTCCTTGGCCGCGTTAAGGTGACCTATGTCGAGTACAGCCCCAAAGTTATCCATACCAACCTCATCTATTAGCCTAAGCATGGCATCGCTATTGGCTATGGTTTCACCAACCCTAGGCTCGATGGCAAACCTCAAGCCGTGGTCAAGGGCTGCCTTGGAACACTCCCTCATGACTTTAACCAACATGCCCCAGAAGCCCCTCCACGAGAAGCCCACTGGTATCTTAACCCTATACCTCTCCGCAAAGACTATCCCAGTTGAGTATGGTTTACTACCGATGAACTCAATGGGTGGGGTGAAGGTGTCCGTCTGAGTTAACCCAGCATTGAAGAAGGTGGCCAACTCCACACTCCTCCTAAACAACTCAAGCCCCTTCTCCCTAACACCATCAATGGGTGAGAGTAGCTGGGGGAATATACCAGCCACGTTAACAACCCTCAGGCCGTTGGATTCCACGAAATCCCTCAACTTAACCCTCTCCCCCTCAACAGCCTTCAGGTTATCCTCACCGTAAACCTCAATTTCAATAGCCCTAAAGCCAAGCCTAACGGCATCCCTTATGAAGGAGTAGAAGTCCTCTATGCGCGGTGGGTAACCATACTTGGTTATTGCGTATAACCAAGCCAAGTTAACCCTAGGCTCACCCATAGAGTCACTATCCCCTTCAAAGATTATAAGCATTTAGGTTAATGCTTAAAAGCAAATAACCTATATTTGGCAAATGGGGTCCTCCTCCGGAAAATCAATTAACCCTAATGTAAAGGGTGTTAAGGTATGTATTATAGGTGCAGGTAGTAAGGCATTCATATCCAGCCTACTAAGGGACTTTGCCCTAACACCCAGCCTACATGGAGTTACCTTAACGTTAATGGACATTGACGAGCATAGGTTGGCCAGGTCCTATCAACTGGCCCTAAAGTACTTCAGCGAGTTGAAGGTTCCCATAAATGTTGAGAGGACTATGGATACTAAGGCCTGCATTGAGGGCTCATCCTTCGTACTTAACCTGGCCTTCGCAATAGGGTACGACCACTGGGGGGTGATGGTTGATGTCGCCGAGAGGCATGGCTACTACAGGGGTGTTGATGCAACGGAGTGGAATATGGTGTGCTGTTACCCAACCTTAATGGGCTATAAGCAGTATTCAGTAGCCCAAAACATAGCCAGTATAGTTGATGAGGTTGCCAGGGACGCGTGGATTATTCAAATCTCAAACCCGGTCCTCGAAACGACAACC
>JAPWUH010000027.1 GCA_028275645.1 Caldivirga sp. | reverse complement strand
ATGTAACTTTGAATTTATGATACCACTACTCACGAATGTCATCAACGATACTAAGGCGGAGATAAGCCCAACCAAGGTATTACTGAAACCAAAATCATACCTCGCCAAGAGTGGTATAGTGGTTATCAGCATATTATTAGAGGCTCTTATTGCTATGGTCAGTGGAAGTATTGTAGATACAGCCTGAAGAAGACCTGCATAATACTGACCCTTCGTCATTCGCGGTCTACACCATACTTATCGGCAATACTTATTAACCTATCTGCATCACGATTGATTGGTTAAATATCCTGTAATCAACCTTAGTCTTACTATGAAAAATCATTTATTGGGGTTAACGCATCAAGTGGGTGAGTCAATGTATGGCAGTGTTTCCTTCAGCATCTGTATGGCATCATCTCCGGTATCTTTTAACACTATACCATTACTAAACTTATAGACTAAGACCTTAACACCGAACTGCTATTGAAGAGGCTCCCTTACTAAATTCGCTTCATAGATATCATCTTTGCTGAACATAATTTGGAAAATACACATCCTATACGCAACACCAAGCCTTCAGTACCTCATAACCACTAGCTCTCCTCACATCATACAGTAACTTATCAGGCACCATAACACCAACCTTTGTTACATCCATAATCACACTATCCTTAAGCATTGCCGGGAACCAACCTTAACCGTACCAATGGCTACGCCATCAAACGGGTACGGTCTAGGCTAGGTGAAGCCCCTCTCCCTCAGCCTATCCTTGAGCTCTAGCATGCCGTAGAAGAAGTCCCTAAGTTTCTCCAAGTACTCGAAGGATTGGCTCACTGACATCAATATGGAGTTGGCAAGGAGTTACTTAATTTTTATTAAACGTTTAATAACTATTGCTTGATGAATTCTTTCAATTTGTTAATCAACTTGAGCACGTAATCCCTATGGAGTTCGAAGACCTCCTTGCTCATGAAGTTGTTGTAGAAATTAGCATGTAGTCTTTCGGCCATACCGAAGTAAAGTACCAATTCCTTATCACCAGTCTCTTCGTATATGTTCTGCACTATTACGTCATAGTCCCTATGGCTATAGTGCTCCCAACCCCTAACCTCGGCTATTGCATTGAGCAGTGAGGCGACTGAGCCCCAAAGCTTCTCGCTGGCCTGAACCAAATCACCCCTCGCATACTCCTCCTCAGCCCCTCTCAGGAGTGCCTCATGAAGTTTCAGGTATACACTTACCCTCTCCTTTGGGTCAAGTCTCTGCACTATTAAGTCTGCTAGGAAGAGCTCTGGGCTCATACCCCTCTTCCTACTCTCCTCACTTATCAACCTCAGTAATTCCTGCACACCAATACTTAACCTTCAAGTTTATAAGCCTTGAAATAATAATGTAGCTATCACAATAATTTACCCACATAATATAATTATAAAATGTGAAGAGCACTGCAATGACTTAAGGCCTTACCAGAGCCCTAATACTCATTACATTATTCCCTGTTTCTCTCCTATGCCATACACCAATTATTTAATCCTCTAGCATACTAATCTCCTCGTAACGTAGTTGATGCCTGAGGTTAAGGCTGAGCACCGTGGCGTGGTCTCTGAAAGGTAATGATTACGTGAATGTTAGTAAGATTTATATCCCACGTATGGTGTATAGGGTTAGGTACTACATGGCTGCTCAGGGGAATGAGACAAATCATGGTGTGAGGGTGAGGATAGGGCACATATATAGGTTGAGGAGGGGTAGGATAGGCCACATATATCCCCTGAGGTGGGGATATGGCCGTGAGGGTGAGACTAAGGCTTAGGTCTAAGACCTCGCAAGAGACCATTGAGATCTCCGCCCTGGTCAACAGTGGCTTTGAGGCTGAGAGTCCACAGCTCCTCATACCCATTCCCCTGGCTAGGCAGCTCTCGCTCTACCCTCCACCACCTACATCAAGCGTAATTGAGGTTGGGACTGCGGGTGGCCCAGTGAGGGTGTTCCTTGTTAGGGAAGCTTTACAGGCCTGGGTTGTTACCGGCGATAGGGAGGTGGGCCCTAAGTTCGTTGATGTAATGATATCACCAACGGAGGAGGAGGTTTTGATAAGCGACGTGCTGGCTGAGGAGTTCGGCATAATTATATTGGCTGCTGGTTCAGGGAAGTGGAGGTTCATTGATGACCCTCCGGATAAGGTGAGATACAGCGAGAGGCCCCAATACTGGTGAGTTAATAGTGCGTTTAATCGGAAAAAGGTGCTGGGGTTAGATTAAAGATTTAATCGATTTAATCCTAGTGCCTTTTCTGCTATTTTAACCACGTTATTCAGGGATCTTAGGAATTACCTTGATCCTAGAGGCTGCAAGCCTTGCCCTTTCCCTAGCCTCCTCAACAGTATTCCCGACGGCTAAAACCACGCCCATTCTCCTACCCCTATACGTGTTTGGTTTACCGAAAAGCCTAACCTGAACGCCTGGTATTGCCAAGGCTTCCTCAATGCCTATGAACCTCGGTGCGTAGCCCTCGTTATCGGCAATTATTACATGTGATGCTGCTGGGGTTACGAGCTTAACTTCAGGTATTTGAAGCCCCAGCGCTGCCCTGACATGTATTTGGAATTCATTTATGTCCGTGCTCACCAGCGTCACGAGCCCTGTATCGTGTGGTCTAGGCGCAACTTCGCTGAATAGTAGTCTACCATCCCTCGTTAGTATCAGTTCCACGCCGTAGATCCCGAGTCCACCCAACTCATCTACAACCTTAGTCGCTATTTCCCTAGCTGTCCTTAACACCGTTTCCTCGGCGGTTAGTGGGTGCCAGGACTCCACGTAATGGAAGACCCCTCTGGGCCTTTGATGTTCAATGGGTATCAGAGTCCTTATCTCAGCCTTATCCAAAACCCTGTGCCTATACGTCAATACCGTGAACTCCCTATCTATCTCCACGAACTCCTCTACTACTACCTGTTTACTTACTCCTCTGGCGTGTTGAATGGCTTGCTTAAACCCCTTCTCGACCTCATCCCTATTTCTGATAACCACGTGCCCATGTCCACTTGAACTCATCTCAGGCTTTACTAGGCATGGGTAACCCAAATCCCTACAGGCGCTTTCCACGTCGCTAGGTGACTCAGCTATATGGTACCTAGTCGTCGGTAACCCCAGCTTCTCAGCGGCCAGAATCCTCAATTCCACCCTATTCATGCATACCTTAACTGCCCTGGCGTTAGGCACCACCCTGAACCCCTCCTCCTCAAGTTTCATGAGAGCGTCGGTGTTTATGGCCTCTATCTCGGCTATAATGGCGTCCGGGGTCTCCCTCCTCACCACCGCCCTAACGGCGTCCCCATCCATCATGTTGACCACATACCTCCTATGGGCTATGTGCATCGCGGGCGCCATATCGTACCTATCCACAGCTACAACCTCAACGCCAAGCCTCTGGGCCTCTATGGCCATCTCCTTACCCAACTCACCACTACCCAGCAGGAGAACCTTCCTAGCCCCCTCCATTAGCGGTGTGCCGAACTCCATCACCACCCCCTCAATAAGCTCTCCCTAAGACTCAACCATAGCTTCAAACCACCCTTACCATGCCCCCTAGGCACCAGTGCATCCTCAGAGGCCCTCTCAGGGTGTGGCATTAAACCAACCACATTACCGTCACCGCTGGCTACGCCAGCGATACTGTTGATAGACCCGTTTGGGTTCTCGCCGTGGTAGGTGAATACAGCGTTGACGCTGATGGTATTGTCGATGTAGTACCTTCCCTCACCGTGGGCTATGGGCATTGAAGCCACCTCGCCGTCGTTATACATGGCGGTGAAGGGTGTCTTGGTATTGAGTACCTTAACCCTAACCCACCTCGCCATGAACCTGGGTGGGTCGTTGGGTAACAGCGCACCTGGCAATAGCCCTGACTCGACGAGTATCTGAAAGCCATTGCATATGCCTAGGATGGGCTTTCCATCACTGGCCATTTCCCTAATCTCCTTTAGAGCTGGGCTTCTTGAGGCTATGGCCCCTGCCCTGAGCCAATCACCATAGCTAAAGCCACCTGGTATTACAACCGCATCGTAACCCTCGCCTTCGAATTTCTCATGCCACACTACGTCAGCCCTAAGGCCCACTACCCTATTGAGCACATGAGCAACATCTAAGTCCCCGTTAGTCCCCGGGAACCTAATCACCGCTACCCTCATCCTCAACACCCAACACCAGTAATTCGTGGACCGTTGGGTTGTAGATCCTAAGCCTATAGCATAGGTCAGCCACTGCCTTAACCGCCCCCTCGGCGTTTGGTGCTGAGATTACGAAGCCCAGGTACTTGCCACTACGTACCTTCAATACGCCACTGAGGCCTGATGCCGTAACCACATCCTTAAGTATTGTCTCACCCTCAGGGTCCCTTGAACCCTTGAGGGTTATGGCTACGTGAACTAGGTACCTTCCACCCTTAACCCCATTCATGGGCATTGTTTAGGTGAATAATTAAAAATTTTATAAATGTTACGCCTAATATTTATGATATATTTAAATAAACAATTAAATGTAGAGTAGTCATGAGTAGTCGTAGACTATGGGCTCCCTACCAGGCACCCAATCCACCCTAACCTTACCAAGTCCATGCAGCCGTCTCCATGTGTAAACCTGCCTAATGGTCTCAGCCTCGGCAATCCTCCTACTCACAAGCTCAGGGCTCCCAATGTCTAGCCTATGGAACAGTTGCCAATCAGGCGATGAAACCTGGGACACGCACCTTTCAACAGTGCTATACGCATCCTGGTACGTGTTGCCCAGGGCCATTACCTCCACAGCTCTTGAACCTAAAGTCCTGTAGGCACCGTTAATCCTCTCGATGGAGCCGTAGAATAGGGAACAGCCTAGTTTGGCTATTGCACTCTCATTTATGGTTATTGTCCTGTTAATCGCCATATCCCTATTGTGTGGGTAACCCACGGGCGCCACAGCCTTAGTTATAGCCACAGTGTTATCCCTGAAGCTATACTTAACGCTGGATAACCTACCCTCAACCGCAGCCTCAATCAACTCCAGGAGGTCGGCCTCAAGGAGGGCTAGGGCATTTGTAACCTCCGGGTCACCGAACCTACTGTAGTACTCAATCAGTGTTGGTCCGTAAGTCGTAAGCATGAATTGACCCGAGAGGACACCAACGTACCTACCACCAACCTCCCTTTGCAACGCCTCTATCGTCCGCTTGACAATATCGACACTCTCCCAATACTCATCATCTAGTAGGAATGGCAACCTAGGTCCTGGCCCCACAATACTTCCCATACCACCGCACTCTGGTCCTACATCGTAATCAAAGGCGTGTGGGTGATCCTGGATTGGCGGTAGCGCGATAATGCTGTAGCCATCGGTTATGACCTGTACTGTATACTCAACCCCCGTCACTGCTTCCTCGATTATTATCAAATCCTCAATATCGCTGTATTTGGAGACGGACCTCGCGGCGTCGATGACTTGCGATGCCTTGGCCATACCCATTGCATCTCTGAGGTAGGCTAGGTTTTCCCAGAAGACCCGGACACCCTTACCACCAGCTTGTCTAGCTGGCTTTATGGCTACAGAACCAGCGTTTTTAATGTACTCCACCGCATCTCCTGCATCCTTAAATGCCCTGAAGGCTAGTCTACCTGGTATTTTATGCTTCCACATCAACTCCCTAGCAAATGCCTTGTTCTGCTCAATCACTGCTAACCTACGGGGTACCCCGAAGGTTGGTACACCCATTTCAATGGCCTTATCAGCGGCGCCGGCGAATTGAGACTCCTCTGGCCCAATCACCACAATGTCTGGGTTAACCTCATTGATAGCCTTAGCAACGCCCTTGGCATCCAGGCTACTAATGATGACGCGGCCACCCGTTTGCCTTACAATAGACTCAATACCAGGGTTCCTATGGGTCATTAATGCATGTATTCTCGGTTCGTGAACGCTATCAGCCAGTTTAACGGCTATGGCGTGTTCACGGGCCCCATCTCCGACTATCAACACCTCATCTTTTAACATAATTAATTAAATAATTTAGTATTTATAAGCTTAACTCGTACGAAACCATTAGATTAAATAATAAAATTTATAAACGCGCTAGGGGAGTAACCTGGTGAATATGGTGGAGTTGATTTATGAGGGGAAGGCTAAGAGAGTGTATAGGCTTAATGATGATGAATTAATCATGGAGTTTAAGGACGAGGTAACTGCACTTGATGGGTTAAGGAGGGAGGTGGCTGCTGGTAAGGGTAGGTTGGCGGCTGCCCAGACAGCCTTTTTCATGAACTACCTAGAGAGGAACGGCGTAAGAACACACTTCATTGATTGGGATGGTGATAGGAGGATAACCGTTAGGGCCTTGAGGATGGTGCCGATAGAGGTTATTGTTAGGAACTACGCCTATGGCTCATTCCTGAGGAGGATGCCGATGGTTAAGCCATTGACTAGGTTTTCAAAGCCGCTGGTGGAATTTCACCTAAAGAGTGATGAGCTTCACGACCCATTATTAACTACTGATGATTTAATTGAGGCGGGGTTATTAGGGAGGGAGGATCTCCAGGAAGTCATTAACACATCACTTAAGGTAAATGACCTATTAATGGGGCTACTGGGCATGCATGGCCTTACCCTCCTTGATTTTAAGCTGGAGTTTGGCTTTAGTAGGGATGGTAGGTTGCTGTTGGCTGACGAGTTAAGTGGCGATACGATGAGGATCCTTAAGGAGGGTAGGCACCTGGATAAGGAATTGTTTAGGAAGGGCGCCTCAGCAGCAGATTTGGTTAAGGCATATGCTGAGTTGAATGCACTGCTTGGAATAGTTGAAGGCTAAATCTTAACCCTTAAGCCGTTCCATAGGTTAAGGCTTAAAACACCTTGATAATCCTCAGTAACCATACCGAGGACCCAGGGGTTAAGGTTCCAACGCCTAACGGCCTTAACCACATCATCAACGTTATTTGGGTCAGTAATTAACACCAGCCCAACGCCCATGTTAAACACCCTGTACATTTCGCCCCAATCCACACCACCAACGCTTTGGATCTCCTGGAAAATGCAAGGTGGCTCGGGCATTTCAAGACTAAGCCCCTGGCCCGGCCCCAGAACCCTCCTCAGCTTCGTGAATGCGCCACCGGTTACGTGTACAGCCCTCTTAATTAGCCGTGAATAGTATAGGTCAAGGATTAGCCCACTGTAATCGACAGTTGGCTTGAGTAAGAGGTTTGAGAGCTCCTCACCGCACACTTGGTCATTAAGCCTGTACTTACCTAGTAGTACCCTGCGTGCCAGTGAGTAACCGTTCATGTGGAGGCCATTTGATGAAACCCCAATAACCACATCATCAGTTTTAACGTTTCCCGTGAGTCCAATCCTAATGCCGAGCACGGCGCACGCCACGTCAATCCCATTCACCAGGTCCGGCATTATGGCGGTTTCACCGCCAAGGAGCATGGCATTGACCTTACTTGAGGCATCAATAATCCCATCAATCACACCCCTAACAGCGTCCACATCGTTGTCCCTTAGGGCTACGTAGTCGACCACGGCAAGTGGTTTTGCGTTATCGCAGGCAACATCATTAGTGTTGCCTATGACGCAGTCCCAGCCAAGGACCTTAAACCTGTGGGTGGCCAAGGCTATCATGGACTTCGTACCCACGCCATCAACGTGGAGCGTGAGTTGCATGTTATTGAGACTTAGGAACCTGGTGAAGGCCCCCTCGCTAACCTCAATGTTCAATTCCCTCGCTAACCGCCTTATTGAGTCGATGGCGTAGTTGTGCATTTCGTGATGTGCATTTAGGTCAACCCCAGCCCTCCTGTAGGTCCAACCCACGTTGATCACCGTAGGAAGCATTCTAGGCATAACTCCTCCATTATCCCAGTCTCCCTGGCGGCATTAACCAAGTCGTCAATTGAGACCCAGGTTATTGAGTCAACCTCAAGGACCTTAATCAACTCCTCATCAATGTGAAAAACCCTTGTTAACAGCATCTCCGTTGGCGGCATGGTGACGCCGTAGGGGCATGACTTGGTTATCCTGGGGCTGGCTATGCCCACGTGAACTTCCTTAACCCCAGCCCTATGTCTCAACACCTGCGACACCTCCTTAATGGTTAAGCCACTTAACAGTGAGTCATCAATAAGTAGAACTCTCTTGCCCCTTAGCTCCTTAACGACAGGAGTTATCTTTAGGTGCACCGTAGCCTGCCTCATTGTGGCCTCATCTATGAGCGCAGACCTGCGCCTCTCTATGTTCATTAAAGCCAGTTCCACGGGTTTACCTAACGCCTCACCGACCTTCAATGCGTAGATGATACCCGTATCTGGTACACCAATGACTATGTCCACATCCCTTGCGGTTTTACCCCTTAACCTAGTGGCTAGTCTCCGGGCTAGGGCTTTCCTAAATGCATAAACGGAGTATCCATTAACCTCAGAGTCAGCCCTGCTTAGGTAGATTAATTCAAGGGGGCATAACCTAGGGTTCTCCACATGGTTAACAACCCTTGTTTCCCTAACCACGTACCTGGAGATGTCTATTACCGAGCCGGGTCTTATGAAGGTCCTGACTGCACCACCCACTGCATTTATGGCCGCCGTCTCATTGGAGATGTAGGCTAGGTCGAAGCCATAGGCACCTAAAGCCAGGGTCCTACGCCCATCAACAGATCTATAACCCACCAGGCGACCGTTGCTTGTTAAGGCCAGTAATGTCAAGCTCTTTTCAATTGCTCTACCGTTAAGGACTATATCACATACCTCACCTTCACTGATCCCCTGCCCCTCGTAGCAGTAAGCCACATCCACATCACCGCACTTAACGACCCCAAATAGTGAGTCATCAGTAGTGGAGCAAGCTATGCCGGCCCATCCATTAACATCAATATCGCCTACCTCGTCGAGTTTCTTCGCCGCTAGCCCACTATTGGTTAAGACGGAAACCCAGTGGGTTTCACCCCTATGTCTCAGCGCCAGTAACCCATACTTAAGCACCTTACCCACATCCCAGCCATCATGGAATGATAAAACCCCCAGGAACCCAGCCGTACCCATAGTGCATCACCTGGTGAAATCCCCCTCAACCTCATCGATGTTGATGTTGAATGGGTAATTGCCCGTGAAACATGCGGTGCAGACCTCATCAACGCCTATGGACCATAACAATTCATCCACGGTGAGGTAGATAAGTGAATCCGAACCAAGGGCCTTCCTAACATCCTCAATGGCCTTACCATGGGCTATTAACTCACGCCGTGTGGGGAAGTCCATACCCATGAAGCACGGGTACCTTATTGGTGGTGAAGAAATCCTCACATGAATGGCCCGTGCACCATAACCCCTTAACTTAGGTATCAGTAGCCTTAGGGTATCACCCCTTATTATTGAATCATCAACGACGACGAGAGACTTCCCCCTAATCCCCTCCTTAATGACCCCGTAAAGCTCCTGGTTTCTCTCCATGGGTGGCTTGATGAAGTTCCTACCAAGGAACCTATTCTTCACTATTAAATCCTCCATGGGCTTACCCAATGCCCTTGCGTAGCTCTGGGCTGCTACCCTAGCTGATTCGGGTATTGAGGTCACTGTATCAATATCCTTAATTGGCTCCTTCCTAGCCAGCGATAACCCAAGTCTCTGTCTGACGCTGTACACGCTTATTCCGTTAAAGTAAGAGTCGGGTCTCATGAAGTAGATGTACTCAAGGGCGCAATAGGCCCTTTTAACACCCCTGGTTCCATCCCCATAAACCTCAGCATTACCCCTGGGGTTAATCACCACGGCTCTTCCAGGCTCCAATTCACGCCATCTCATGCCTAACACCTCAAGGGCGCTAGTCTCTGAGGCCGCGGCAATGCCATCGTCGTTGAAGCCAATGCTCAATGGCCTTATCCCCCAGGGATCCCTAATTAGCAGTAGCTGTCCCTTCCATATAGCGATTATTGCATAACCCCCCTTAACTGTCGTGAACAGTCTCCTAACCGCCCCATTAATGTCGTGTCTCATTAACAGGTGCCTTAGGTACATTGCCAAGACCCAAGCATCGTAATGATCATTGGTAACCTCCAGACCCCAGCTCCTCATTATCTTGACCAGTTCCTTGTAGTTGGCTATGGTACCATTAAAGACCATTGCCATGTCGCCTAGTACTATAGGCTGGAGCTCCACACCATAAGGTCCGCTTGTCGAGTACCTGGCATGGCCTAGGCATAACGTAGATGCCAGGTTGCCCGTATTACCAAGTTTCATTAAAACACCGTTAACATTACAGGCATACGACACGCCCTCCTGGCCCCTATGCATGTGCCAGGGTGCCATCTTAGCCACGTAACCTGGGGCTTTGGAACCCGAGAAGGCCCATATACCGCACATTAAAATACACCCCATAGTGATGAGTAATACCCCATTACTTCGCTTACCTTCAATGAGGCTAGTTCATCACCCATCCACAGAAACCTGGCTGAATCACCCCCGGAGACGCCTATTACAGCGTGGGGTACACCCACCTCCCTAAGGATACTCATTACCTCGCTGGCGTGGTGGGTTTCGATCACATACCTTGCATTGGTTTCTGAGAAGGCCACCGCCACAGGGTCCATGGTGCCGTTGGTAGGGGTCTTCGATAAGTCGACGTTAAAACCTACGCCACCGGTGGCTGACATCTTTAACAGTGTTGTTGCCAATCCCCCCAGTCCAATGTCCATGCAGGAGTTCACGAGTCCCCGCTCAATTAACCTAAGTACAACCTCAGCGTTACGCAGTTCCTCCTCCGGTTTGGGCCTTGGTGGTAAACCCCTAACCATCCCATGAACCCTATGCAGGTACTCGGAACCGCCAAGCTCATTATCTGTTAATCCAATCACTATAAGTGATCCATTACCCTTAAGCCCACCGCTGATGCTCCTATCTATGTCATCCAATACGCCAAGCATGGCCACGGCGACCACGGGCTTTATCACAGTGTTTGCCGTTGAGTCCTCATTGTAGAAGCTCACCTTACCGCCAACTATGGGTACCCCCAACGACTTAGCTATCCATGAAAGGCCCTTAACCGACATGACGAAGTACCAGTACCTATCAGGTAATTCAGGATTCCCCACGTTTATCGAGTCCACGGCTGCTATGGGCCTGCCGCCGACGGCAACCACATTCCTATACGCCTTAGCCAGCGAATTAGCCGCCCCAATATATGGGTCTAGGAATGAATACCTGGGGTTTGCATCAGCCTTTATGGCAAGGCCCAACTTCCCGTCACCACCATCCTCCTCAAGGACCCTTAAAACAGCTGCCCCAGCTTGCCCTGGCTTAATTACGGTCCTAACCCCAACCTCATGGTCATACAGCGTGTAAATGGGTTCCTTAGAGGCTACATTGGGGCTGGAAAGCACCTTAATCAAGGCATCCCTAAACGGTATTGGCGTTAACTGAGGTAGCTCCCAAAGGCCCCTGAGCCGGGCTGGTTCTGAGAGTTCATGGTTAGCCTCCGGGGCGCCTGTGATTAACTTAACCGGCAGGTCAGCTACCAGCTCACCCCTGTAATACGCCTCAAACCTTCCACCTTCGGTTAACTCACCTATTACGTCGTAATCTACACCATAGCTGCCTAGCAGCGACTCCACTTCACGTAATCGCCCTGGGTCCACCACCACTACCATCCTCTCCTGGGACTCGGAGACGAGTATCTCCCCTGGGCTTAACTCATCCCTAAGCCTAACCCTGTCCAGGTAAACCCTAATGCCTAGGTTAAATTGTGAAGCCAACTCACTCAACACCGTTGCTAAGCCTCCACCGCCCACGTCCTTAATGGCCTTGATAAGTCTCCTTTGGGCTAGTTCTGTGATTACGTCTATTAGTAGCTTCTCAAGTAGTGGATTACCAACCTGCACGGCTGATATTTCATCACTCCCACCTAACGTCTTTGAGGCGAAGG
>JAPWUH010000026.1 GCA_028275645.1 Caldivirga sp. | reverse complement strand
TGGTGACGATAATGGTTAAGCCTCGTCCTTTGGTGTGGGGTTGTTTCGCTGTGCGGGTTTATTGAGGTGGGTTTGTGTGATTTGACTTTGTTGGGGTTTTGGTGCTTGGGGTGGTGCCCCCCCCCCGGGAGGGGGTTTGCTTCCCTCCGTCAGATGAGCCGGTGGAGCGATACCCCACCATTCACCACCAACCCAAGAACAAAACCCCACACCATCAGGAACAGAAAGGGGAGTCATTAGCCTTACTGGGCCAATAGACGCCTAACTGCGTTAATAATGTACTCCTGGTTGATTGGCCTAGTGAAGATTCCCTGGGCAAATGTAGCACCACCCCCACCCTTACCCCCAATCTCACTGAGTGCCTTAGCCACGTCAACCGCCTTAACCTTACCGTTCGTGTATACCTGGTACTCCCTCCCATGGGTTAGGATTAATACATCACCCTGGTACCTAGTGGCTAACTCCTGTAGGTAATCCTTAACCCAGTAGTCCTCGGCGTAAACCGCGACCCTAACCCCATTTATTGTTAAGGTTGACTTAGCTATGTTGGCTAAGTCGGCTTCAATTGCCTTACGGGCAAGTAACCTACCCCTCTCATTAGCCTCGTTAAGCTCCTTAAGTAGCCTATCCACCGCCTTAACGGCCTCATCCCTACCCACACCCAGCTTACCCGATATGGACTCCAACGCATCCTCAAGGCCTCTGACGTAGTTCAGCGCATGCCTACCTGTGGTGAAAATGAACCTAACTACCCCCTCCTGTATCTTCTCAACCTTAACTATCTTTATTAAACCAACCTTGCTGGTGCTGTCCAGGTGTGTTCCACCGCAAGCCTCAACGTCATACATGTCCTCACCCTCACCAATCCTAACAATCCTCACGGAGCCCCCAGGTACCACACCTCCCTGGTAAATTATGAAGCCGTACTTGGCCTCAGCCTCATTCCTAGGCATGAACTCTGCCTTAACTGGGATATCCCTCAGGACCACTCCATTGGCCAGTTCCTCAATCCTCCTAACCTCCTCAGGCGTTGGTAATCTATAGTGGGTTACGTCGATCCTACTGAACGGTATGTCCTTCTGGGCGCCCGCCTGCCAGACATGCCTACCCAGAATCCTCCTAATACTTTGGAGCAGTATGTGGGTTCCAGTGTGCATCCTCATTAAGTCAAGCCTCCTCTCGGAGTCAATAACCATCTCTACCGTATCACCGACATTGGGTGCTGGCCCCTCTATAACGTGCAGTATCACTGGCCCAACCCTCTGAACATCAACAACCTTAGCCTCGAGCCCATTGAACCTTAACACACCCCTATCGGCTGGTTGGCCACCACCCTCGGGGTAGAATATGGTTTCATCAAGCACCACGTACCTACCCTTAATAACCCTAAGCACCTTAGCCTTACCGGTGAACATGTACGGGTTCTCGTAGAACAATTCCCTAGTGGGCTTAAGGTCTATTACATCGTCGGCGGTGACGTCAATTTTCCCACCCTCCTCACCCCTACTCGGCCTCTGGTGCCTACTGGCTAGGATCTCGTAGAAGTTGTCTGGCACATCAACCTTAATACCCCTCTTAGCTGCCTCATCCCTAACAACCTCAGGTGGTATGCCGTGTGAGTCGTAAAGGTTTATTAAATCCTCAAGGGTCACCTTACCCCCAATCCTGTTCATTAACTTGGGCAGCTGGCTAATGGCCGACTTATACTTACTCTCCTCCAGATCAACCAATTCGATTATAAGCTGCCTGCTATCCCTAAGCTCAGGGTAATCATCGACCAGGTAGTTTAGGTGGAGGTTGAAGATTTCCGTCAACGGGACCTCAGCCCCTATCGAGTAGAGGTACTTGAGCATCCTCCTAACCAGTAACCTGGCTAGGTAGCCGACACCTGAATTCGACGGTATCACGCCGTCGTTTATCATCCAGGAGACTGTCCTTGAGTGGTCGGCCAGTACGTAAAGCACCTCCTGGGGCTTAACCACGTTGATTAACTCTGTTGGCTCAACCCCAATCCTCTTAGCCACCTCAACATAGGCCTTGTCCAGTGGTATCACCTCTGGGTCGAGTTGACCCATGTGTATGGCTAAGGATGCCATGAGTTTCTCGTCGGGCTTAGGCAGACCCAGTAGCCCCCTAGCCCTGCTTAGGAATTCGCCAAAGACGGCCTCGTATATGGTTGGTTTGCCCGTTAGGACCCAGTAAATCCTCTCAAGGCCATAACCCGTGTCCACTATCCTAATTGGCATCTCCCTATACTCACCGCCAACCACCCTGTAGTGCATGAAGACCAGCGTAGCCACCTCAAGCCCCCTAACCAGTACCTCAAAGGACTCGCCGGCGTTACCACCCCCCTCCCAAATGTTCTCCTTGTAAGTCACCTCATCATCCCTGAACCCAAGCTCCCTAGTGAAGAACTCGTGGGCATACTCAACAGTCTCATCAACCCAGTAAACCTCCTTACCTGGGAAGTTGAAGGCGTGGTGGGCCATCATCTCAAAGCCCGTTAGGTGCCTACCACTCCTACCCACCTTATCCACGTCAGTTAGCCTAATGCTTGGTTGCGATATCGTAAGTGGATTAGCTGGCGGTGGAACAACGCCCTCGGTTACCCAGGGTTGGAAGTCGTATATTGAGGCACCCACTAGGTAGACGTCATTCCTCCACCTGGCCACCACTGGGTATCTGTTAATCCTAGTGTGCCCCCTCCTCTCGAAGAAGCTTAGGAACCTCTCCCTAACGTCCCTAATGGACTCAGGCCTAAAGGTGCCTGGTGGGTTACCTATAAAGCCGTATGGTGTGCAGGGTTGGTCACCGCAGTTGTCTTGGCTTGGGTTAAGCGTCCAGTAGTAGTGGCCACAGTACGGGCACCTACCTCTCCTAAACCCCCTACCTAGGAACAGCCTTGTCCTAAGTAGACTCTCATTGAACACAGGCACTCCACTTAGCCTTAACTGGGCTTAATTACTCTTTTGCAGTTACTAACCCAGTAACCCCGCATTGCTTAACGTGGTGTTAAGAGTTAGTGTTTTAATACCAGGGTGGATGGGGTACAAATATGCGTAGGAGGGGGGCTGTGGGCTTCCTAGTCACATCACTGCCGTATAGGGTTAAGGTATACTCAAACTTCCAAGTCCTCATACCTGCCAGCCTAGTTAGGGCATTGGAGATAACTAACCTGAGGTACGTTAACGTAACCTTCAGGTACAATGACGTGACTGAGACCATTAGGGGTGTTAGGCTACTTAGGACTAGGCACACCGACTCAAGGCAATTCACGATACCGAAGGAGGTTAGGGAGAAGTACGGCATCAAGCCTGGGGATTACATAGAGATACTGTCGATTACCCCACTCTCATGAGCCATGCCGTTGAAGACTTAACCGGCTTTAACAACCTTATCGTAATAGTCCATGAGCGGCACCCACACGGTCATAGGGCCTAGTTCCCTATTAGCCCACGCGTAGTACGGTATGGCCTTAAACCTAATGGGCCTAATAGTCAACTTAACGTCGTTAATCGACTCGTATAGCCTACCCTGAGTACCTAATTCGTAGGCATCCCCCTCAATGACGACGACACCACCAAGCAGCTCCCTGTTGAACTTAGCCTCAAGCCTGCAGGTGGTTTTCAAGGCTATGTTATAGACGTCAATGCCTGGGTTATCCGTCTGTTCAATGCAGTAGATTAATGGCCCTCTCCTTATGGCAACCCTAGACGTGTTAGCCAGCACGTGTTGATGTGGTGACATTAGATCAATATTCATAGGTATCCTTAAGGTTACCTCATCCCCGTAACTCCAGTTTCTCCTTACCCCAATGTACGTTGATGGGGTTAATTCATGCTCATAATCCCTACCGTTAATCATTAGCTTGGCTCCACGGCTCCAACCCGGTATCCTTAGGTACAGTGTGAATTCGTCACTGTGACTTGGGTTAACCACCATGTTAACTTCACCATCCCAGGGGTAGCTTGTTTTCACAATAAGCTCAACCACGTTATTACCTAGCCTAGCTCTAACACTCGATGAAACGTATAGGTGAACCCACAGCCCATCACTTGACAGTGAGTATATGTAACCTGGGAGTGAGGCCAGCAACCTAGCTATGTTGGGTGGGCAGCATGCAACCTCAAACCAAGGCATCCTCCTATGGTAACCCCTACTGGCCAGTGGATTAACGTAGAAGAACTCCCTCCCATCCAGTGATACGCCAGCTAGGGCTGCATTGTAAAGGGCCAGTTCCATTACATCAGCATACTTGGCCTCACCTGTGGCTAGGAGCATCCTGTAGTTCCACATTATATTGGCTACTGCGGCACAGGTTTCCGAGTAGGCCCTATCATTGGGTAATTCATACCTCTCACCTATGGATTCACCCTCATGCCTAGAGCCGACGCCACCTGTGATGTACATCCTGGTTTCGGTTAAGTCAACCCAAAGCCTATTCAATGCATCCCACAGGCCCTTATCCCCAGTCTCCATGAACACGTCAGTTGCACCTGACATTAGGTAAAGGAACCTGACGGCATGGGCTATGGGTACTTCATTCAACTCCTTAATGGGCTTATGGTCAATGAAGTATTCATCATCGAAATCCCAGGCATTAGGCATCCTAAACCCCCTTAAGGTACCCCTACCCCTGGTGTTAACTTGAAACACAGCCTCGTTAAGGTACCTCACATCCCCGCTCTCCCTATATAATTCAACAAGTGCCATTTCAACCTCTGGGTGTCCATCAACGGCTACTATGCCGTGATCATTGAAGGTGTCAACTATGTGGTTAGCCAACTTAACTGCAGTGTCGTAGAGCCTTGGACATGCCCCACCCCTTCTGCAGGCTATTGCCGCTTGGATTAGGTGACCGGCGCAGTATAACTCATGGGATTGCCTAAGGTACCTGTACCTATCACTGAGTCTATCGTAGAAGTACGTGTTTATGTAGCCGTCGGGTAATTGGGCCTTTGAGACGGCGTCAACGACGTCATTAAGCATCTTAGCCAATTCGTCACTATGCATGTAGGTGAGTAGCCATGCAGTCGCTTCAATCCACTTATAGACATCGGAATCATTGAATAGTAAACCCTTAAACCCACCCTTAAAATCACCTGAAACCCTCCTAAAATTATCAACCCTCCCAGTCTCCTCAAGGAGGTTATACATCCTGGGTAAAGTTACCCTCGCAAGAGTGTTTAACCTAGGCAACCAGAAGTCGTCATTAACCTTAACGTCACTTATTGAAACTGGTCTTAACCTAGCATATGGACTATTAGAGGTGTTAACTATGAAAGCCCCCATTGATTATACACCGCATGGACTCCCTTATAAGTATTGTATAGCTTTAATGACCTTCTCCCTGCCCTTGTTGGGCGGGGTTTTTCATTGCGGGGTCTTGGTTGTTACCCCTCTTTGGGGGGTTACTAAATACTCTGCCTAGTGTTGGGTTTAACCTCCATCGCTATGAACACCACGTAGTGAGGCAACCCTGCCCTAGAAGGGACGAGGCTTGTAGTTCATTTTGTCAGTTGAAACGCCGACACATCACCGACTCATCGTAACTCTGACTCATCACCAGGTGTACTTACCAGCGCTATTAATAAGCTTTCATTGTGAATGAAACCCGGCATCATGTGGCTGAGGAAAGCAGTAACCTAACGCCTTCTGCCATACCTACCCATTACGTACGCCTCAGTCAAGACATGGCCCTCCATCGCCCTCCTGACTTCACCCAACCCTGCACCAGGCCTTAGGTTAAGGGTTACGTCCAGGGCGTAGAGCCTAAAGTAGTACCTATGGGGTGGGTGGGTTCTAGGTGGGCATGGACCACCGTAGCCAACCCTACCGAAGTCGTTAATGCCCTGAAGCCCAATCCCAGGTACCTCCGGTCTCTTAGGCACGTTCTCGGGTAGTTGGCTTAGATTGGATGGTATGTTGTACAGGATCCAGTGTATGAAGGTTCCACCTGGTGCATCCGGGTCCTCCATTATGAGGACGAAGCTCTTAACGCCAGCAGGCACCTCAAGCCACCTTAACGGTGGTGAGACGTCGTCTCCGTCACAAGTGTATTTAACGGGTATCGTGTCCTCGTTCTTAAAGGCTGGGCTCTCAACCCTCATGGTGAATTACACTGTGGAGGTGTTTTTATTAATTAACCTCATTGAGCCATTATGTTGACCTTGACGGGCGGGCTCATGGTTAACTTCAGCTCAACCTCCTTAATCTTATCCCACCCGTACTTCCTAGCCACCTCCTCAAGCACGGCTGTGGCGTTTTCGGCTATTTTACTAGGCTCCATATCCTCGGTCCCAACCTTAACCATTATTTGGGGTTGGTCCCTAACCCTAACCCTAACACTCCTCCTGTATCTATCTATCAAAGCCTTCATGTCCGCATTGGGTGGCACCACATCCGGCATCTTGCCCCTAGGCCCAAGTATGGGACCCATTGTCCTACCTATCTGTACCATTAGGTCTGGTGAAGCCAGGAAGAAGTCGAACTGCTGGGCAAGCTTCCTAATGCTCTTCTTATCGCTGAACTTACCAAGGTCATCCTTAGTTATGACTAGGTCAGCCCCAGCCTCCCTAGCAGTGGTTATAGTTGCGCCACTGGCGATGACGCAAACCTTAGCCTTCTTACTTATTGGGTTTGGTAGCGGGACTGTTATGTTAATCCTGTTCTCAGGCTTCTTAACATCAACATCCCTCAACTTTATTATCAACTCCACCGTCTGGTTAAACCTACGCCTCTTAGCAACCTTCCTAACCTCCCCAAGGGCCTCCTCAATGGCCTTAACGTAGCTACTGCTCATTAACCAACCTAGGCCCGGTGGATTTATAATATTTTACTGCCATTCAACATTCACCGTTCCATGTAACCTGCGGATTCGCTAATAACCCTCCTCGGCAACTCCCACCCAAGCCTCACTGCGGCGAATCTTAACGCTACTGTGGTGATCATTGACAATAGGGCCGATGTTGAATCACCAAGACCAATTAACCTAAGCATAAAGTAGGTTAAGGAGCCTATTATTGCCGCCGTAGCGTAAAATTCCTTAGTAAGCACCATTGGAATTTCATTAGCCAGCAGATCCCTAACCACACCACCACCAACGGCGGTTATTGCACCTACCAGTGTTACGAGTAGTGGGTTATGCGACACTGAATAAGCCAGTGAGGCACCTGATGCCGAGAATGCACCCAATCCCACGGCATCCGCGTATACCAATGGCTTACCTGCATTACTGAAGAGCCTATAGAACACAAAGGTCGCCACACCTGCGGCTATGGCAGTCAGTGGGTAGGGTAGGTAAGTTAAGTTTACCGGTGGGTAGATACCGAGGAGTACATTGGATATTATGCCACCACCCAGTGCCGTCACGAATCCAAGCGTAATAACGCCGAGTAGATCCATCCCCTTCCTAATGGCCTTCATGGAGCCAGACACGGCAAATGCAACTATACCAATGTAGTTTGTTGCAGTGAGCACAATATTCATAACGGGTCCTTACAGCGCCTCTATTAAGGACTTCGCCATGGCCATTCATTGAATTGGAAATGTTTAAATAATCTCAAACGCATGGGCTTGACTAATGAGGTATTGGTCAGTTAACGATGAGGACATAATTGAACTGGTTAAGAGGAGGTATAACGTAACCGTGACCTCTGACCAGATAGCCAGGGCGAGGGGTTTTGAGTATAGGATCAGTTGGAAGAAGGCTATTGAAACAGCCCGGGCTGTGAAGTTCTTGACCATTAAGCAGGCGGAGGAGTACATGGAAAGGGTTAAAAAGTTGGAGGCACCCATACCCATTAAGGAGTTCACTAAGAAGCAGGCGCACCACAACGTGCCCTGGGTTGGTTGGCCCGTGGCTAAGTGGCCTGTTAAGGTTGCGGATGCCTTCCTAGAGGTCCTTAAAAACCTTGAGAACAATGCCAGTTATAGGGGTTTAAATGTTGATAACACCGTGATTGTGCATGCATCAGCGAGTAAAGGTATGAAGATTAGGAACTACATGCCGAGGGCCTTCGGTAGAGCTACGCCGTGGTTCCAGGACACTGTTAACATAGAGCTTGTTGGTGTTGAGCTACCAGCCGACCTAGTTCCAAAGAAGTTCAGCTGGGCCAGGGTCCTTAAGGCAATATGAGTATTTAACCGATGCCCGTATTTAGAGGGTGTTAATTAATTGAAGGATTTGTATATGATTGTATACGTAAGGTGAGTTAACTTGAGGGTAATTAACCATTACCTGGCTGTTGCGGCAATCCTCTCCATCTCATCCCTCTTCCTCAATGCATAGCTAGCCTGGTCATTGTTGGCGGCCGCTATTATCTCGCTGGCTAGGCAATCCTCTATTGGCCTTGGGTTATTGAATGAACATGCCCTAGCCCCCTCCGCTATCCACCTTATGGCTAAGTCAAGCCTCCTCATTGGGCTAACATCAACGGAGACTGGGTAGGCTATACCACCGTAGATGACCCTGGTGATCTCCTCCCTGGGAGCCACGTTAACTATGGCATCGACCAAAACTTGAACCGGGTTCTTCCCGGTGGCCACGTAAATTATGTCGAAGGCCGTCTTAACTATCTTATAGGCCTTCTGCTTCTTCCCAGTATTCCTACCAGGCTTCATGAGTTGGTTAATCAATCTCTCCACTATCGGTATCATAGCCTTACCGAACTTCCTATTCTGATACTTACCCTCAGTGTGCGGGAGTATCATAGGCTTGAGGCATATGTACCTCCTGAGCCCAGGATCCCTAATAACAACACCACTGACGTCCCACTTACCGAAGAGTAGTATCGGGCTGCCGTCAAGAGCCTTCACATCCCTCGGACACTCCTCAATTATCTCAATACCGGGTGCCAGCTCCTCAACCTTAGTGGTCTTCGATAACTGTTGTGCCACGGCGGGGGTGTGTGCATTGGGTTTTTAAAACTCCCGCGTAGGCTAAATTTAATCAACAAGTTAAATGATTTAAATTAAATTGCGAAATCCAGAGTTAGATTTTTAAATAAATCCTTGAAAGGGCCTTATGGGTAGGTTTAGGCTGCTACTTGTATCGGACCTACACGGCTCGGAGGTGGCCTATAGGAAGCTCTCCAATGCCGTGAGGTTCTACAAGGTTGATGCCGTGGTTCTTGCAGGTGACCTAGCCGGTAAGGTACTTGCACCTGTTATTAAGCTTCCGGATGGCTCATATAAAATCCCCATCATCAGCGAGAACAAGGTGTTTAAGGCTAGTGAAGCTGAGGCTAAGATTAAGGAGCTTAAGGCCTCAGGTTACCACATTAGGGTTGTTAGCGAGGAGGAGCATGAGAGGATGATCAATGATAAGGATTACTTGAACAAGGTCTTTAATGAAACAATGGCTAAGGATGTGGCTGAGTACTTGAGTGTAATTGACGAGAGGTATAGGCAGCAGGGTGTTAAACTATACGTAATACCAGGTAATGACGACCCAGATGAGGTAATTAATGCCGTGGTTAATAGGCGGTGGGGTAGCATAGTGTTCTTCGACAATGACATCGTCAACTTAAATAATCACCTGCTCGTCGGCTTCGGCTACTCCAACATAACCCCCTGGAACACCCATAGGGAGTTGAGTGAAGAGGATATGTACAGCAGGTTAAGCAGGTTAATGAATAGGCTTGACGGCAATGACTACGCTAGGACGATACTGGTGGTTCATGCACCACCACACGGCACCCTAATAGACCAGGCCCCCATGTTAACCAGCGACTTTAAGGTTGTTAGGAGGGGTGGTGAAGTCATTCTCACCCACGTGGGTAGTGTTGGGGTTAGGAGGGTTATTGAGGAGTATAAGCCATTAATGGGCCTCCACGGCCACATCCACGAGTCAGGCGGCGTGGACTACCTTAAGGTTGACGGCTCAAGGATACCTGTCTTCAATGCGGGTAGTGAGTACCAGTACGGGATACTTAGGGGAATCATAATAAGCATTGATGGTAATAAGGTTAATTACGTGCCGGTTAGGGGTTAATTCAATCCTAGAGCCTCTCAACGACAAGGGCCGTGGCTCCCCCGGTACCGTGGCAGAGGGCGGCAACACCCCTCCTACCACCAAGGTGCTCAAGGCCGGTTAACAGCGTGGTCACTATCCTAGCCCCACTGGCGCCCAGGGGGTGGCCTATGGCTATCGCCCCACCGAATATGTTCATCCTATCGTACGGTATGCCCAACCTCCTGTGCACCAGTACGTTAACCACGGCGAAGGCTTCATTAACCTCGAAGTAGTCTATTGAGCTTAGGCTTAGGTTAAGCTTCTTAAGTACCTTATCTATGACGTAGGTGGGGGCCTCCGTGAAGCGCCTAGGCTCTATCATGTACCAGGCGTAGCCTATTATCCTGGCTACTGGTTTAAGCCCCAGCTCCCTGGCCTTATCCATGGTTGTGAGTAAGAGTGCTGCTGCACCATCACTGAGCTGTGATGAGTTGCCAGCTGTGTGTAGGCCGTCTTGGGTGAAGGCTGGTTTAAGGGCCTTAAGCTTCTCCAGGCTGGTGTCAGGCCTAATACCCTCGTCGTGATCAAGCCTAACCCTCTCCCCACCTATTGTCGAGTCGATGGGCTCCATCTCCTTAAACAACTTACCCTCAGTAGCCTTAACAGCCCTCATGTGGCTCATGTAGGCGTACTCATCAAGCTCATCCCTGGTGATCTCATTCTCCTTAGCCACCATGTCGGCCTCCTGCCCCATCAACATCATGGTCACTGGGTCCACTAACCCATCATACACCATTAGGTCTATTGGCTGAGCAACCCTAGTTATGAAGTGTTTAACACCCCACCTGTACTCGCTTGGTAGGGCTATCGGCTGGGTGCTCATTGAGTCAACACCGCCGGCTATGACTAGGGATGCATCACCAAGCACCAACTCCCTGTACGCATCTATAATAGCCTGCATGCCTGATGAGCAAACCCTATTAACCGTATAGGCACTGACGGAATTGGGTAAGCCAGCCAGCAGCGCTGCGTAGCGTGAAATATTCTGCCCCATCCCACCCTGCAGGGTTGAGCCGAAGATGACCTCATCAATCATAGATGGCTCAACCTCAGTCCTCTTGAGGAGGGCCCTTATCGCCTCAGCAGCCAGTTGGGGCGACTTAACATTCCTAAGAGCCCCACCGAACTTACCTATGGGCGTCCTAACGTACCCGACTATAACAACCTCACTGTTCATAGTGGTTAAGCTGGTGTATGTGACTTTAAAAATATTTAGTGCTCAACGAACGGCATTACGTTAAGCAACTAACTCAATGGCATCCGACGCTTAGGTTAACGGGCCTAACCCACGTATGAAAGCTTTTATACACCCCAATAAAACACGGCCTGGTGGTTGCCATCTGGGGCAGGAGTACGCAGTCACACCCTGGGAGGTTAAGGGTAAGGTGGATTACCTAAGGTTAGCCAGGGAGTTTGGTGTTCAGCTAATCACCGACGAGGACGTAAGTCTGCTTAAGGGCTTAACCGGGGGTGATGTGCATTACCTAATCAGGAGGGGGTTCTTCTACGCCCATAGGGGTTTTAGGGAGATTTTGGAGAGGGCTAGGTCAGGTGGATCATGGGCGCTGTACAATGGTAGGGGTCCAAGCGGCGACCTGCACATAGGCCACCTAGTCCCCTGGATACTGACCAAGTGGTTCGTGGACAAGTTCAATGTTCACTACTTCTTCGAGTTAACTGATGATGAGAAGTTCCTGGTGAGGGATGGCTACACGCTTGAGGAGACTAATAGACTGGCCTATGACAATGCGTTAAGCCTAATAGCGCTTGGCTTCACGCCGGATAGGCTACACATAATAGTGGACACGGATGACGTGGCTTACCTGTATAAGATAGCCGTTAAGGTGGCTAAGAAGCTAACCTTATCAACGGTTAAAAACACCTTCGGCCTAACGGACTCAAACAACATAGGCGCAACCTTCTTCCC
>JAPWUH010000088.1 GCA_028275645.1 Caldivirga sp. | reverse complement strand
CACCGGTTTGGGCACGGTGTTGCCGAATATTGAGGAACCTGTCTTAACCACAAATGCCTCAGTTGAGGTGTTCCCAATAGTAAACGCCAATTCAGCCTACATATCCTTTAACGACTATGGCAATCCAATTAATGCGCTTCACGTTAATGTTAATTTAACGGCCCTTGGGTTACCTAATGGCACCTACGCCATCATTAACCTCAATGGTGGTGACCTGCTTAACATAACAAGTGATGGCGTGGCCTCATTTAACCTAGGTTTCTACTACACCCAGGGTGCAGTATTAGTCGGCATAATACCCATTAAGCCAATGCACCTACTGGTTAACTTAACTAGTATAAAAGCAACCTACGGCTATAATGGTGGTGTTTTTAAAGTAAGCCTAAGTGGTATGTTGATACCGCGCCTAAGTGGCTGTAGCGCATTAGCGTTAATGCACACTAACCTGACGGAATTTGGAGCCCCATTCACCAGTGATGGGTTGGTTTATGAGTCAATAGGGGCTGGTGAGGCTAGGATTAAGGACGGCTACTTCACTGTTAACTTAACACTCCCACTTTACCAACTCATGTTCAATAGCTACACGTTGGTGCTAAACCTATATACAATGTGTAATGGGTTGATTGTGAGTGGGGAGTCCTACCAATTATCCGTTAACTTAACCTTCACCATGTCTACCTACGGCTCAGTGCCATCAGTAACTGGGGTAAGTGTAACTAGTATGGCGCCTATATTCACCGTTAGCCCACCATCAACCACAACAACGGTTAGCACCACTACAACCACCGTTACCTCAACAATCACCTTAATCACAACTATGGTGAAAGTAAGTACATTAACAACAACCTTAACATCGACAGTTGTAAGGTACGTATTAACTAAACAAACCACTGCAGCTCTAATAATTGGGGTTATTGTCCTGGTAATAGTGCTAGTGGTAATCTTGGGTAATGTATTTAGGCAGAGACCAGACCTGCCGCAGCCATGAGGTAACCCTAATTAAAATTACGTTGAGTGTTATTCAATAAGATAGAACCTTATTCTCAAGTTCCTGCAACTCCCTAAGTGAATACTCAACGCTCTTATTGTTGGGTAGCCTCCTTATTATTATGAATGGGAGCAAGCCTCTCTTCAACTCCTCGGCGGCTATGGCCACGGGGTCTGATGTACCCAATTCCTTGGGGTTAACTAGGGGTGGTGCACCATCCATTAGCTGCCTTGTCCTTACCGCAATTATCTTAGCAAGCTCATACTTAGTTAATCGGGGTGGGTAAGGTAATTTACCGTCCCTGATCAATGAATATAACTCATCTATTGTTGACATGTCCGTTCCCAATAAATATGTCCCCTTATAAACTTAACTCAGCATCACCCTAGTTGGAGGCTCCATCCTTTAGGGTGGTGAGGTGTTTTATTGCCCAGTACAGCGAGATATTGTTCTTATTATCCACGAAGCCGCAATTTGCGTATCTCATGATAAAGCAGACGGCAAGTCTCGCCCTTTATGGTTAGGTTGCCTTACTGCGTGAGTCTCATGGCAATGGATTTATGAAGCCTAGTTGAAGTATATAGCAGTCTCAGAGAAGGCAAGGTAACTCAAAACCCCCAAGGAAACCCTACCCTTCAAGAGCGAGAAGCCGCCAGCCAACCTAAAGCTGAACTGTAAATGGGGCTATTTTGGTATTCTTGGTCATTTATGACGCTTATTTTCATTTGATGCCTAAGACATTGAGTTTATAAGAACTTGTTCTCAGCACCCCTAATTGTACCCCTAGGTTTCCGAGATCTGCAGAGGTTGGGAAGCCCCCGGCGACAGGGGTAGAGCCGCTGCGGTGAGGGCCCAGGAAGGCCACCGAGAAGAAGACAATGGAGACAACAAGCCTCCACCACCTCCAGAGGGACGGCTAGGGTATTGAGCCTTCGAAGGGTAGAGGTTCATCAACCCCCTCCTCACCCCTCAGGGCTGCCTCAAGGACCTTTATTGAGTTTAACCTGGAAAGCATCCTATTATTGTTGCCGCAGTAAGGTGAGTAGACGCACCTGGGGCACCCATCCCTGCAATTGCAGGATGTGACTATGCTGTAGGCCACGTCAATAACCTTATCAATCCTCTCCATGAGTAATTTAGTCACCCCAGAACCCCCTGGGTATGAGTCGTAGATTATTATGTGGCCCGTTGGGTATGAGATACCGCCCATGTCTGTTGGGGCTGCGTTCACAATAACCTCACCGGCCGATATTAAGACGTGCTCCGTGGCGTGGTAGGCCTTACCCCTCTCAACCATGTCCCTTAACTCTATGGCTGAGAATTGGACTGGGGGCATGTTTAAAACTATGCCCTTAGTCCTGAACCTGTACCTTATCGGCTCATTAAGCCTATACTCGCCTAGGGTTTCATTACTGCTTATCCTCTTCACGACGTAGCCGTAAACCTCCTCCTCTATATCGAGAACAGCGTACCTTATTGGAATACCCTTATACCTAGACTCAGCAATAACGTTAACCACGGTGGGGTTGCTGTTATAAAGCGCCTTCGTGACTAGGTCGCCTGAGTCCTCGGGGGTGACTATGGCCCTCCTATGCTGTAGGTCCAGTTCAAGGACCCTATAGGTTGAGCCGCCATGCATGTATATTGCCCCTGGGTGGAGCTCCCTAATCGCCATTGGGAGTTCCCTATACCCAACTAAGCCCCCTCCCCTGCGTCTAATCAGGACAACATCCCCATTACCCCTAATCACGTTGAATGCATTAACGGCCCTAAGCCCATCCTCGGTTAGGAAGACCCTATCACCCCTAACTGAGACTAAACCCTCATCACTAAGCCTGCTCACAAGGGACCTCAGATACTCGCCTAGTTCGCTTAGTCTCACCGCGGACTCCTTAATCATAGCCAGTAGGTGCCTTGTGGCTATTTCATCATTATTCGGTTCCATGAACATCGGCTCAGGTGACCTATTGTAGAACTCCTCAGGGTGGCTAGCATAGTAGGTGCTCATTGGGTCGTCGCCAAGCACCTGGACTACGTAGGCCCTCTGCCCCCTCCTACCAACCCTACCAGCCCTTTGTAGGTACTTTACGAAGCTGGGTGGGTTTGTGGCTAATACTGCGAAGTCTGCGTCGCCTATGTCAACCCCAAGCTCCAGGGTTGGTGTGGCTAAAACCACCTGCAGCTCGCCCCTCTTGAACATGTCCTCCACTCTACGCCTCTCATCAGGCCTTAGGCCTGCCCTATGCACGGCAACCTTATCACTAACCCCAGCCGAGTTAACCATCCTCTTAACCACCTCAACCATCCAGTGGCTGTCGGCAAACACTAGGCACTTCCTGTTCAGCTCGATGCAAAGCTTGACTAAGTTAACCACCTCCTGTAGCCTACCCCTCCTAATGGGCCTAAGCATGACGTGTATTAGCTCGCCCCTAACTCCCTTAATGCCGTCAATATGAACCACTGGGGATTCCGTCAAGCCCTCAAAGTACTGGGCTGGGTTACCTATCGTAGCTGAGGCGGCAGCGAACCTAACGCCTGGGTTTAGGCGCCTAATCCTCTTCACCAGGTAGTGTAAGTGGGATCCTAGGACGCCGTTGTAGACGTGAACCTCATCTATAACCACGTAATCCACCGTCGACATGAACCTCCTGAAGGCTGGCACGTGTATCAACGCAGTGTTCAGCATGTCGGGGTTAGTTAGGACAAGTGCGTAGTCGCCGTTGTAAACACCCCTCCTAACCTCAGGTGGTGAATCGGCATCATACGTCGCGACCCTTAAGCCTAAGGGCTCGGCCAGGGCTCTAAACCTGGATTCCTGATCCCTCGCCAAGGCCTTAGTCGGGTACACCACCACCTCCCTCCTACCGCTAAGGGCCCTTGCTAATATGGGCACTATGAAGGCCTCGGTCTTACCTGTACCAGTCCCCGACGTTATGATGACGTTTCTACCGCCCGTTATCTCCAGGTAAGCCCTATACTGATACTCGTACAGCCTAACTATACCCATTGACCTGAGGACCTCGGCTAATTGAACAGGCTTAACGTTACCCACATCGACACTCGGCTCCACCCCACTACCCTTCTCGACCATTGCGTAAATGAGCTGGTGGTTACTGTCGGCTATCAGCCTCGACAAGACCTCATCGCTCCTGGCCAATTCAAGTATGGTTAGTCTCCTAGACCTCAAGAACACCCACCAATACTGCAAAAAGGGGGTTTAACAGTGTTTAATAAGCCTTAGGGACGAGGGATGATTTAGAGGACCTCCTGATAAGGGGCGCCAGCCTATTCACCACGTTGGCCGGTACCTTATAGACTGA
Source organism: Caldivirga sp. (assembly GCA_028275645.1). GTDB lineage: Archaea > Thermoproteota > Thermoprotei > Thermoproteales > Thermocladiaceae > Caldivirga. The sequence continues at coordinate 672 of JAPWUH010000088.1, read as the reverse complement.
TAGGGCTATTTCGTGGATAAGCCTATTGGTTGGTGCGCACCTCTCAAGGCCTAGCCTCACGCAGTAGGCGTACTTCTCAATCCTAACCTCATTTTGATTTGCGAAGCGCCCGAGTGCGATGCCCTCAGCCACCTTTGTGGCTATGTAGAACTTAACGTAGTTGACCAATCTCTGCCTTAGGGGTTCAAACACCTCATAAAACACTTTATACGTCTTAACTATGTCATCCTCCGGCATAAAGCCTAGTACCGCCCCCGTGTAGATTAACCTATAGACCCTGAACACCCTCTCCTCAAGTGAGTCACCGAGGGCTTGATTATCCTCGATTAGATTCCTAAGCGCCGTCTTGGACTCATCACCATTGTAATTCTTGATTAAGTTATAGGCCTTATCTGAGGTTAACTCAACCCTAAACAATGAGCTGTATTCCTCCTCAACGTCACGCATAGTCACAAGCCCCATCCCGTAGACTCCAACCACGTATACGGTTGCTAACTCCTTATCGTAAATGTCTATCTTGGTTAACCCCCTAAAGGGCTCTATGTTATGCTCCTCATAATACTTAGCCAGTAGGTTAACCAATTCACCCCTTGATACAACCTCCCCACGAAGCACCTTATCCCAAAGCTCAACCGCAACATTAACCCTCTCTCTATACAAGTCCTTAATCTC
>JAPWUH010000063.1 GCA_028275645.1 Caldivirga sp. | reverse complement strand
GGCTAGGATTAATAAAAATTTGCCCAAGATGAGTCACTTAGGTAATTTAGCGCCGGATGGTCGTTAAGTTTATAAAGACCGATCCTATATAGGCGTTGGTGAGTTTGTATTGAAGGGACGATACGCAGGGTTTGTATAATAGGTGCCAGCGGCGTCATAGGCGGTGAATTACTTAGACTACTGCTAAACCACAGCAATGTTGAGGTCGTTTGCGCAACGTCAAGGAAATTCGCCGGCGAGTTCATATATAGAATACACCCAAACCTGAGGGGATTCACAACACTAAGGTTCATACAGCCGACCATGGATGGTATACTTAAGACCGAGCCCGATGCAGTATTCCTTGCACTGCCCCACGGTGAATCGGTTAAGTGGGTTCCCAAGATTATTGAGAGTGGTTTACTGGCTGTGGATTTAAGCGCCGACTTCAGGCTGAAGAACCCTGAGGATTACGTTAAATGGTACCACTGGCCACAGCCACACCCATACCCAGACCTACTTAAGGCTGCGGTTTACGGCTTACCTGAACTGCATAGGGAGGAGATTAAGGGTGCCAGGATAATAGCGGTACCAGGCTGCATGGCAACGGCATCGATAGTGGCCCTGGCCCCAGTTGTAAAGGAGCACCTAGTCAACCAGGATTTCATAGTGGTTGACGCCAAGATAGCCAGCAGCGGTGCCGGCGCTGAGGGAACCGTCCTGGATTACCACTGGCACAGGACCCACGTGGTTAGGCCCTATCAGCCCGTTAACCATAGGCACACGGCTGAGATAGAGCAGGAGCTAAGTCTAATAGCCGGAGGCCCAGTTAACGTGGCCTTCACCCCACACGCAGTGGACATGGTTAGGGGGATTTTCATAACTGGCCATGCTAAACTAACCAGGAGTGTTAATGAGACTGATTTATGGAAGGCCTACAGAGGGTTGTATGGGAATGAAAAGTTCATACGCATAGTCAAGGATAAGGCTGGGCTGGCCCACTACCCAAGCGTTAAGTACGTAATCGGCACAAACCTGATTGACGTGGGCTTTGAACTGGACCAGAGGCTTAACCGTCTTGTGGTTTTCTCAGCCATAGATAACCTAATCAGGGGTGCGGCTGGGCAGGCCATACAGTCATTTAACATAGCGCAGGGGTTCCCAGAGGATGAGGGGTTGAGGTACATTGCACCATATCCCATGTAGGTGGTTTCAATGATGTTGGTTAAGGTGGGTGGTTCCGTTATATGTAATGGGGGGTTGGATAAGGTGGTTAACGACGTGACACCTGGCACCATTCTAATACATGGCGGCGGTTGCATGGTCAATAGCATGATGGAGAGGATGGGTATTAAACCAGTAATCCTAAAACACCCGAACGGCTACACGAGCAGGTACACCGATGAGGAGACGTTAAAGGTCTACGTAATGACCATGATGCTCATAAATAAGCTCTTAGTGAGTAAGCTTGCAGCAAGGGGGGTTAGGGCAATAGGCCTAAGTGGCGCTGACCTAAGCCTAGTTACGGCTAAGAGGAAGGAGAAGGTCATGATAATTGATGATAGGGGTAGGACGAGGGTTATTGACGGGGGCTTCAGCGGTAAGGTAACCGACATCAACGTTAAGCTCATGGGGTCACTAATGAGCAACTCAGACGTAGTGGTAATTAGCCCAATAGCCATCTCACCCGAGGGTATGCTACTCAATGTTGATGGCGACCAAATAGCCGAAAACCTAGCCATATCAATGGGCGTTAAGGAGCTTGTAATCTTAACAAACGTTGACGGCGTGTTAATCAATGGTAAGCCCATAGGCAGGGTCACTAAGGATAATGCGCAGCAGGTTTTACCACACACAACAGGTGGCATGAGGAGGAAGCTTGAGGTTGCGCTTAGGCTTAGTGAGAGGGGTGTTAGGACGATCATTGCCAATGGTTTGAGGGATAACCCAATACAATCAGCCCTTGCCGGTGGAGGCACCGTGGTGGAGTAGCTGACTGGCAACTAATGGATATTGAATTTGGCTATTAACGATAACATACTTAGCATAGTGCTCATAATTTTCTTTACTTATATCGAAAAGTTTATAAACACACAGGGGTAGAGGTAGTTATGCAGGTGCTTAAGGTAACCTGCAAGGTATGTGGAACAGAGTTCGACCTACCTGGGGATGTAATGGATGGTGAGTTAACAAGCTGCCCAACATGCGGCACTAAGTACGTTGTTAGGATAACGAAGGATAGCGTAATACTCGAGGAGTTTAAGGGTGATGTTGAGGATTACGGAGAGTAGGTGGTTCCTATTGAAGTACACCTACTCTACGACATAGCTAGGTTGGAGGAGAAACTACTCATCAATGAGTTAAGTAAACGTGGCTTAAACGTCAAGCCAGTTAAGGTTAACGCCATTGATTTAGGCAATAGGGTAATGAATGCCGTTGGGTTTATTAGGGTTGCGGGTAGGGGCAAGGTGCTGCCGTTATCGTTCATCTACCAGGAGGTGGGGCTTGGGTCTATAAACAGCTTCAATAGCCTCCTAATAACCCACGATAAGTTCCTCACGCTAGTCAAGTTAAGCAAGGCGGGTGTGCCAATACCACGAACAGCGTTACTACTCGAATACCCAGGTGACGGTGGCGTCACCCCAGCCTTACTTAAAGCTCCATTAATAATTAAACCAACCGATGGCTCATGGGGTAGGTTGGTTGCCCTAGCTAATACTGTCAGGGAAGCCGAGTTGATATTAAGGAGTTACAGGGAGGGTCCACTACTTAGTCAGGAGTACGTTAAGAAGCCTAAGAGGGACATTAGGGTTACCGTTGTTGGTGATAGGGCTGTGGCGGCTATATACAGGTACAGTGATGACTGGAGGACTAACACGGCCAGGGGTGGCTTAGCGGTCCCAGTTAAAATTGACCCTGAGCTTGAGGATATCTCAGTTAAAGCTAGTACAACTGTTGGCGCAACCTACTCAGGCGTAGACGTTGTCGAGTCTGAGAGGGGTTACCTGGTCCTTGAGGTTAATGGGGTTCCTGAGTTTAAGAATGTTCAAAGGGTGACCGGTGTTAATGTAGCTGGTGAGATAGCCGAGGAGGTGGCTAGGTTAATCACCTCTTGAGTAGGTTAATGATTGCCTTAGCCAGTTCAAAACCAACCCTAACACCACTAACCCTACTCACCGCCTTAAACTCAGGTATGCCGTTAACCTCATTCACGTAGTAGCCATCCTTACCTATAAGTAAATCAACCCCAGCGTAGAATGCCTTAACAGCCTCAGTAGCCTTAATGGCGTACTCACTCAGCTCATCATTCACCTTAATAGGCATCGCATAACCACCCCTAGCCACGTTACTCCTCCAGTCACCCTGCGGGGGTTTCCTCATCATGGCGGCAACCACTGAGCCGTTGATTACGAAAACCCTCAGGTCGCTTCCATCGCCAATCCTCTCCTGAACTAGTATGGGTAAGTGATCCCTCGCATGCCTCATCAGTAGGCTCAGTTCGCCATCATTAACCACGGCTGTTAACCTACCCCACGAGCCTGAGACTGGCTTCACTATGCGCCTACCTCCAAGTAAACCATCAGCCACCGGCTCAAAGACCACGTAGGTGTCCGGTACAGGTAAACCAGCCTTCTTAAGCAATGCCGTCGTCACCGCCTTATTCCAGGTGACGGATAGCGTTAAGTAACTGTTCACAGCCGTGCCACCTGCGGACTCGATAATACCAGCCATGGTTATCGCAGTCTTATGGTTAAGGTTCCTGATTAGGAATACGCCGTCAACCTCCCCTATATGAAGTGGCGTGTTTGATTGAAGTCTATTGACGCTAACACCCAGTTCACCGAAGGCCTTAATTAAATCCACCTCCTCCTCCCTGAGGTAGTCGTAGGTTATGGTTAACATCATGGTTAGTCACCATTGGTTAATTCCCCCTCCCAGGGTTTAACATTCAAGACACCGCCACTCCAGTACCACCTCATTGCCTTAGCCAATTCAACCCCAAGCGTTGAGTCGAGTATCATGGGTGTTGAGGTGTCTGCAGCTAGTCTACGGGTTAGGTAGTCCTTATCCTCCGTTGAACCACCCGTGATGAGTATGTCTATCTTACCCTGCTTCAACATGTTACGAGCCTCATCCCCATCATCAACTATCCTTAACCTTGAGCCAAGAATCCTCTTAACCTCCTCAATGTTCTTCACGTGGTCTTCGTCGTAAGTGTAGACTAGTGCATTCCCCTCAGGTATCCTTGAAGGCACGGTTGATAGCCATGACTTTAGGAGCGCCTCCTCAAGGGTGGCTCCACTTGACGCAACCTCACCGGTGCTGTACATCACGGGGCCTAGCCTTGGGTAGGCACCCCTAATCCTTGTCCATGAGAATTGAGCTGACTTAACCCACCACTCCCTTGGCTTAACCACCTTAACCCCATCGAAGCCGAGCCCGTGTAGCGCCGCCTTTAGGGCCGTTTTAGCTAGGTTAAGGCCTGTTGCCTTACTGCTCAGTGGCATTGACCTACTGGCCCTAATGTTAGCCTCAATCACATACACCTTATCCGCCACTATGAATTGAACGTTTAATGGACCCTTGACGTTAAGTTCAGTGGCTATTAAATGAGTTATCTTGGCCATCTCATTGACCTTACCTTCACTTAACCGGTAGGTTGAGCCATTGGGCACGAGGACCATTGTGCTATCCCCGGAGTGGACCCCGGGGGGTTCTACGTGTTCTATGGGGACTAGTATGGTTCCCTTACCATCACTGACACCATCGGTCTCAGCTTCAACTCCACCCTTTAAAAACTTTGACACCAACACGGGATGCTCTGGACTTATCCTAGTAGCCTTATCAACAAACCTAGTCAATTCGCTCCTATTCCTAGCCACACCCATGTAAGTGCCCCCAAGGACGTAACTAGGCCTAACTATAACCGGGTAGTCAAGCCACCTCTCCACTAGGTCTATCAACTCACCCATATTTCTGGCGTAGGCCCACGGGGGCTGGGCTATGTTTAACCTGTCGAGTAGCTTGGAGAACTTAACCCTATCCTCAGCCAAGTCTATTGAGTCTGGGCTTGTGCCGAGTATCCTGGAGTCGCCTATCCACAGGCGGGCCTTACTGTAAAGTCTCTGCCCAATCTGCCCCCCAGCCCACAGGACCACGAACTTAGGGTTCTCCTTGGTTATTATCCACCTCAGGGTCTCCGGGGTTAACTCATCGAAGAATAGTTTATCGGCGAAGTCCCAGTCTGTGCTCACGGTCTCCGGGTTATAGTTAACAACCCCAACCCTGTACCCCATCTCCCTAAGGCCAAGGACAGTGTTGACCACGGACCAGTCAAACTCCACACTGACCCCAATCCTAAACACCCCGGCGCCGATGACTAATGCATCAACCCCAGGGCCCGTGTCATCATCAACCTCACCGGCGTTGGTTAGGTATAGGTAATTCGTGGCCGCTGGCCATTCACCGGCTAGGGTATCTATCTGCTTAACAACCTTAACCACCCCCTGCCTCAGCGATGCTCCAATGCTCCTCAGCTGATCCTCACTGAAGCCTAATGCATAAACCTCATCAGCAGGTAATTCACCACCACCTTTAAGCAGCTCGTAGGCGTCCACAACATTTTTGATGGCGTTTATGAAGAACTTGTCCACGCCAGTCCACTGGGAGATTTCATCAACACTGTAGCCTTCCTTGAGTAGGCGTGCGGCGTATAGGAACCAGTATGGTTTCCTCTCCTTAACAACCTTAACTGCAATGTCTACGGGGGTTTCATTGTATATGCGCCCACCCACCAGGCCTGGTTCACCTATATCAAGCATCCTAACGGCCTTCTGCCAAGCCTCCTCAAGGGTTCTGCCTATTCCCATAACCTCACCTATGCTCATCATCTCTGGGCCAAGGGGTTCATCGACGTTGAACCTGTCGCTCTCCCACCTGGGTATCTTAACCACTATGTAGTCTAGGCTTGGCTCAAAGGCGGTTGTGGTCTTGCCAGTGACCTTGTTGAGTAGTTCACTTAACCTGTAGCCTAGGGTTAACTTGGCTGCTATGTAGGCTAGTGGGTAGCCTGAGGCCTTGCTAGCCAGTGCACTTGACCTACTCATCCTTGGGTTTGTTTCAACAACATACATTTCAGGGCCATTGTTGTTTATGGCCACTTGCACATTGCACTCACCCACGAGTCCTATGGACTCGGCCACCTTGATTGATATTAACCTAGCCCTCTGGTACTCATCGTTGGTTAAGGTCAGGCATGGGGCAACCACCACGGAATCCCCTGTGTGGATCCCCATTGGGTCCACGTTCTCCATGCACACAACGGCCACGGATTCCCCGTGTGAGTCCCTCATCACCTCGAACTCTATCTCCTTCCAGCCGCCGATGTACTTCTCAATTAAAACCTCCTTGATCTCACTCTGGGCTAATGCCTTATGCATCCTACTTATCAACTCCTCATCACTCCTAGCCACAAAGGCCCCTGCACCACCCAGGTTGAAGGACACCCTGGCCAATACTGGGTAGCCAATGCTCCTGGCCCCACTTAGTGCCTCGTCAATGCTGTGAGCCGTCACCGACTTAAGGACCGGTAGCCCCCTGCTTTCCATTAGCCTCTTGAACAGTTCCCTACTTAGGGCGCTCCTAATGCCCTCTATTGGTGTGCCAAGTACCCTAATGCCGTAGCGCCTAAACACACCTAGGTCGTTTAGGTTTACGCAGGCCGACAACGCAGTCTGCCCGCCAAAACCACATGCCACTGCGTCTGGCCTCTCCCTCTCAATGATACTCTCCAGGAATTGGACCTTAATCGGGGCGAAGTAGACCTTATCGGCAAACACGTTAGTGGTTTGGACGGTGGCTACATTTGGGTTAACTAGGATTGTCTTAATCCCCTCCTCCCTATAAGCCTTCAACGCCTGTATACCGGAGTAGTCAAACTCAGCGGCCTCAGCCACCTTAATGGGGCCACTGCCTATAACTAGCACGCTCCTT
>JAPWUH010000025.1 GCA_028275645.1 Caldivirga sp. | reverse complement strand
GAGTCATCTCAACGAACCTAACCGGCGTGTGGCTTTGCTCAAAGTACGCAGGGCAGGAAATGGCTAAGCGGGGTGGTGGAGTGATAGTTAACATTGCGTCCACCAGGGCTTTCCAATCAGAACCGAACACTGAACCATACTCAGCATCTAAGGGCGGCATAGTGGCTCTAACCCACTCCCTGGCGGTGAGCCTTGCCAGGTATAGGATTAGGGTTGTATCAGTGGCCCCTGGCTGGATAGATCAGAGTGGCAGTACCCACCCAGGAAATCGTCACTAAATCCACTTGACCATGCCCAACACCCAGCCGGTAGGGTTGGGGATCCGATGGATGTGGCCAACCTAGTGGCCTTCCTCGTCTCCGACGAGGCCTCTTGGATAACCGGCGTTAACTTTACTATAGACGGTGGTATGACAATTAAGATGATTTACATGGATCCGGACGTCATAGGCAATTCAATAGGCACACTGGTCCAGGACCCTGAGGTGGGTGAGTTGATAATGAAGGTGCTGCTCAGCGGGAAGGATAAGGTGCAGGAATTGAAGAGAATGCTTAAGGCGCTTACGCAGCAGTAGTGCTCATTATTGGCTCATGAACATCATTAATGAGCACCATGAGGCTTCATCATCGGTATCCGTAATTCATGTTCTTAAACGCATGACCCATTAATAAGACTGCGGAAAGTATATTAAGTTAATAGAGGTCACTGGGCTGTGGCTGGGTTTAAGGGTTACGTGGTTAGTAAAACGTTGGTAATGGATCCCTTCGGTGGGAGGATGTTTAAGATTGACATTGTTGAGGAGAGGGAGAACCCTGGGCTTATTGCCGCCACCTCAGGTGAGTCAACTGGGTTAACTAGGGACATGCTTGAGATGATGCAGAACATATTCAGGTCTATACCAATGCTGGGCCAGATGGTTAGCGGTAAAATACCCGTACCCAGGGTGACTCTTATGTTAACTGAGGAGGAGATGGAGGAGTTAGGTGGGAAAATTGACGTAGGTGAGTACGTCTACGTTAAGATACAGGGTGGGAAGATAGAGATACTTAAGGAGGAGCATTAACCACCGTTCCTCAGTAGATGGCGGTTCATGTTAGGTTCCCCACCATCTACCTTTCAACGGCTTTTTCGTGGATGCCGCTAGTTGCCTAGGCTCACACCACCCCCTCGCCGAGGGCGGCACCGCCAAGATCCCCCTCGCCAAGCTCATCGGGTTCATCCCACCAATTCACCGTTCCCTGGATTTGAATGCTTCGCCCTTGACCACAGCATCAATGAATATGAGCAACCATAAATAATAATGAATACTGAAACAGCCCAGAAGTGATGAGGTTCATCTCTTGGATTAACACAAGGTAGGGATATGTCCCCGGCGTTACCTGCAGCACCTTATTAGTGATAGCGATGGGGATACCTTAACCCTACTCAAGTACCTTAACTACCGTGCCCAGTATTTCAGCCTTACCCCCAGTTGGCCTAGCTAGCAGGTTACCACACACTAGGCACCTAACCTCCACTGTGGCATGGTCGAATATTACCTGTTCATTGCCGCATTGATTGCACCTAACCCTGATGAACCTTGACTTGGGTGTCGGTATCAGTACCCTCCTGAAGTTTGGCATACCTGCGCATGCGCCTCATTGGGTTTTTAAAGATTACTTAACAACAGGCTGGGCAATGATTAAGTTGTTTTAAAGGCCTAACCCTGGTAGTCAACGAGGACTGTGCCATCCTCCCGCTTAGTTATCTTAACCTTAATTTTAGACGGTGGCCTTTGTATGCCATTACTCCAGAGCACGTTATTGAGGTTTTCACTCAGCTTAACCTTTTCCTCATCAACCTTTGCATGCCTAGCCACGATCCTCCTAATTAACCTGGCGGCGTATGGGGCTCTCCTGGTCCTTGAGGCCTTCTTAACATCCCTCAGGTTTATGGTTAACACCACCTCATTACTGGCCACGGTCATCACCCTAGTTCAAGCTTCACCCTCCTCCAATTCCTACGCTTAACGTTGTACGTGAACCTCCTGTTTGTTTTAACCATAACCCAGGCTGGTGGGTTCCTATTTGACTTCCCCGCTGACGCTAGCCTTAACTTGAATGCCAATGGTTTGTGGGTTGCCATACCATCACCTGAACCTTATCCTGTACTCCCTCCTTGTTTGGTTGTAGACGGCCTCCAGTATCTTTTTAAGTTCTTCGTCGGTTATAGGCACCTTAATCCTACCTGACTGGGCGAGTGCAATTAACTGGTTTTCAATGGACTCAACAAGCTCGGGCTTAACGAGCCTAAGGTTATCCAGCCTACTCCTGGCCTCTGGTGTTAGAATAACCCTAATAATGGCCCTCCTCTGAGCCTCCTCAGCCCTCTTCCTCTCCTCTTCCTCAGCCCTCCTTTGAAGTTCCTCAAGCTTCCTCCTCCTAGCCTCCTCAAGTTCATCATCACTAACCGTGTCTTCCTCATCATCGTAGTAGCTCATATGTCACTAAGCCCCGCATAGGTTTAAAAACCTACTGCATCCCTGAGACCCCTTTCACGGTTGACCAGCAACCACCAGTAATGGGTTTATCTGCATAAAACCTCAGGAATAGCCATGAATCGGTTTGGCCACATGGTAAATTAGGGGTGGCAATCATCATAGTCACGTTGGGTAGATGATGAATAGTTGCAAAACACCCTCATATTTTACAAATTAAAAGTATTAATGATAAGTACGAAGTAGTTGACTCTATTTAAAACCATCCACCTTTACACGCTTAGGTAATAAAATATATATTATATATCAGTATATTGTGTTAAATAAAATAATTAGAAAAATTTATAAAAGCGGGGCTGCTGGGCTATTTGGTGAACTAGGTGGGCTCCATATTTGGAATGCCCATGCAGTCGGTGTTCCTACAGGACACGTTAAAGATCCTTAAGAGGGCCATTGAGATAGGTGGTTTTGATGAGGTGGTTTACGATTACTTATCTAGGCCTATGAGGGTTGTGGCTGTGTCAATACCGGTGAAGGTTAATGGTTCAGTTAAGTTATTTGAGGGCTACAGGGTCCAGCACAATAACGCCTTAGGCCCATTTAAGGGTGGTATTAGGTTCCATCCTGAGGTGACCCTCGAGGATGATATAGCGTTGGCAACGTTAATGACGCTTAAGAATAGCCTAGCTGGCATACCATACGGTGGTGGTAAGGGTGCGGTTAGGGTTGACCCAAAGGCCCTTAGGCCGAGTGAACTTGAGGAATTATCCAGGGCCTACGTAAGGGCTATTTACATGGCCATAGGCCCCGAGGTGGATATACCAGCACCTGACGTTGGGACTAATCCCCAAATAATGGCCTGGATGGTTGATGAGTACAGCAAGATAGCTGGCAGGAATACCCCAGCAGTCTTCACAGCTAAGCCCATTGAGCTGTGGGGTAACCCGGTTAGGGAATACGCAACCGGCTTTGGCGTCGCGGTTATGGCTAGGGAGGCGTGGAGCAGCCTATTTAACAGTAATTTAAGTGGCGTTAAGGTTAGTGTACATGGCTTCGGTAACACGGGTCAGTGGGCGGCCTACTGGGCTAGCAAGATGGGCGCTAAGGTGGTTGCTATAGCCGATACGTCAGGCACAGTTTATGATCCGAACGGCATAGATGTTGAGAAGGCTATGGAGATTAAGGGCAAGACGGGTAAGGTTATCAACTACCCAGGTGGGCAGAAGCTAGCCCCCGATGACGCACTGTACGTCAACGCAGACATACTGATGCCCAGCGCCATAGAGAACACGATTAGGGCTGATAACGTATCCAAGGTTAAGGCTAAGTTGATAGTTGAGGGTGCCAATGGGCCAACAACCCCTGAGGCTGAGGAGTACCTAACGAAGAGGGGTGTCGTTATAGTGCCTGACATATTGGCAAACGCAGGTGGTGTCATAATGAGCTACCTTGAGTGGGTTGAGAATCTGCAGTGGATGACATGGAGCGAGGAGGAGACTAGGAGCAGACTCGAGAACATACTTATCGGCAACTTCAAGAGGGTCCTAGACGAATACGGTAGGATTAAGAGGGAAGGGGTCACAATGAGGGATGCGGCAATAGTATTAGCCGTGAGTAGGGTAGAGAGGGCAATGAGACTTAGGGGTTGGATCTAGGAAACTTCGGTAGTTTATTTAAACCCTAGTTTTTCCATACCCTCAATTATCATCAAACCTAATGAAGGTATTTATTTTACACGAAGTTAACCATGGATGGCAGCGCAATAGGTCAATTACTGAGGCTAAACCACTAAAGGTTAAGCATTAATACTTCGGCATCGTCTAGGCGTCATGGATACTTTGAGGTTATCGAAGTTAACCCTCGAACTAGGTCCCTCTGGTTTTGAGGATAGGGTGGTGAAGTTGATACTAGGCATGGTTAGGGATTACGTGGATGAGGTTAATATCGATAATATGGGTAATTTAATAGCTAGGATTGGTAACGGGCCCTTTAAGATAATGGTAAGTGCCCACGTTGATGAGGTTGGGTTCATGGTCTCTCACATTGATCAGAGGGGGTTCATTAGGGTTGTGCCGATTGGTGGTATTGACACGTGGACGATGATTGGGCAGGAGGTGGTTTTCATGGGCCGCAATGGTGATGTCTACGGTACGGTGGGCGTTGATCCACCACACCTCAGGAGGGAGAAGCCGCCATCACGGTTTGAGGAGATTTACATCGATGCAGGTTTTTCCTCAGCTGAGGATGCGTTTAAAAATGGCATAGTACCTGGGGTAGCGGGGACCTTCGCCGGGTCGTTTAGGGAGAGGGGTAGTGTGGTTATTGGTAAGGCCCTTGATAATAGGGTTGGCTGCGGCGTGTTAATAGACATTGCGGAGGATGCTGGGAGGTTAGTAACTGGTGACGTTTCACTTTACATGGTGTGGAACACCCAGGAGGAGGTTGGTTTAAGGGGCATTAATGCTGCGGTTAACGCAATCAACCCGGATATGGCTATCGTGGTTGAGACCACCGTGGCTGCTGATGTACCGGCAAACCCTGAGAATGAGTGGATCACTAGGGTTGGTGGTGGCGCCGCCATTAGGGCTCTAGATAGGTCAATGGTAACTAATCCACGCCTACTCTCAGCGGTACTGGGGCTTGCATCGTCAAGTGGAGTTAAGTATCAGGTTCAGGTTAACCCCTACGGCGGCACTGATGCAGGGGTGGTGCATGTGCATGGGGTTGGTGTTCCAACAGTAGTGATTTCAACACCGGCAAGGTACATCCACACACCCCACTCCGTGGTTAACCTTGATGATGTTAAGCAGGTGGAGTACCTAGTAAGCCTAGTGATAAGGGAACACGGAGAATTAAGGAAGGCAATTAAGATTACCCTTTAATTTTACTTAACCCAGCTGCACCATTAAAACGATGGTATGATCTTGTGTATTACGAATTCCCTAAAGCCCAGTAACTCAGCCTTAGTTTGCCTACCCCTGGCAACCTCAAGCATTAGGTTGAATAACCTCTCCCCAGCCTGCTCTACAGTCTCCACACCCCTAACAACAGTGCTGGCATCGAAGTCAATGTTCTCCTTCATCTTGTTGTAGGTGTACGGGTTGGCGGTCACCTTTATGACTGGGGCAATTGGGTTACCGGTTGGAGTCCCCCTACCCGTCGTGAAGATTACTAGTGTTGCACCGCCTGCAACCATGCCCACCACGGACATTATGTCGTAGCCTGGGGTGTCCATTATGAACAATCCCCTCCCCTTAACCTCCTCAGCGTAGTCGAGGACACCCTGTATTGTCCTTGAACCACCCTTAATTATGGCGCCGAGGGACTTCTCCTCTATTGTGGATATGCCACCGGCTATGTTACCTGGTGATGGTTGAGTACCCACCAGGTCGACGTTGTATGAGGCCGCCAACCTAACCCACTTACCGACAACCTCATAAATCCTATCAGCCACCTCCTTGGATGCAGCTCTCTTCGCCAGTATCTCCTCAGCCCCTATCATTTCCGGGGTCTCGGATAGGATTACCGTGCCCCCAAGGTCGATTAACTTATCGGACACGTAACCTACGACTGGGTTTGAGGCTAACCCTGATGTTGCATCTGAGCCGCCGCACTCAACCCCCATGACTAATGATGATACGTCAACCTCCGTTGGCCTTTGGGCCAGGGTCTCCTCAGCCATCCTCCTCAACAACGTAACACCCCTCTCTATGGCTGCTGGTGTGCCGCCGTTAACGTCCTGTATCACAATCCTCTCAACGGGCTTACCAGTCTTAGCAACCTCGTCGGCCACCTCATCCGCCTGAATCTGCTCACACCCAAGCCCAACAACGAGGACAGCGCCAACATTAGGGTTCTTCGCCATACCCACCAGCGTCCTCTTAGTCACCTGGAGGTCTGGTTCAAGTTGACCACAGCCAAATGGGTTTTCAATTGCCACAGCTCCATTAACCTGCTCAGCTATCCTACGGGCCACCACGCTTGAGCATATCACTGTCGACATCACGAGGACATGGTTTCTAATACCTACCTTACCGTCAGGCCTGACGTAACCCATTATGGTCGGCCTATTGCCCATTCCACTCACCCTTTGCAGGTGCTGTGGACTGAGGTTAAACTTTCAACGTTATGAACATGGACATGTTCCCCAGCCTTAATATCCCTCTTAGCCCTACCAATCACATGCCCATATTTAACCACAAACCCGCACATTGGTATATCCCTCACGGCGAACTTATGGCCGAAGGGTATATCACTAAGAAGCCTAATCACCACGGTCGAGGAGCCGATGCTTAGCTTCACGGTCTCTCCAGCCTTTAAATCCCTTAACGCAATGGCCACGTTGTCGCTTGGGTTAAGTAAGATTGCATCCCTAACATTAAATAGGCTTTGCGTGTTTTGCATCGCTAAGCCAACCACGCATTGAATTTAAGTACTCCGGCGTAGGTAAACTTCACCTTAAAAGCTGAAGGAGGGATTACTGCAATGTACGGATTAATCAACGTTTCACTAGGCTAAAGGTTCTAGGCCGGTCTCATGGGCGTCTAGGGTTTATACGAAAATGTTTTAAATGACGGCGAATCTATTGGATATGGTCCTTAGGGTTGGTTTCATAGGGTTGGGGACGATGGGTGCGCCGATGGCCATGAACATCTTTAAGGCTGGTTTCCCGTTAATCGTCTACAATAGGACCCGTAGTAAGACTGAACCGTTCAGTAGGCTAGGGGTGCCGGTTGCATCATCACCTAGGGAGGTTGCTGAGAAGTCGGACGTGGTGATATGCATGCTTGTTGATGCACCAGATTTAATGCAGGTATTGTTTGGGCCGGGTGGTGTTGTTGAGGGGAGGCATGATGGATTGGTGGTTGTTGACATGAGCACAAATTCACCGGACCACGCGGTTGAGTTCAGTGAGAGGTTGTCTAAGCTAGGCATCGAGTTCCTTGATGCACCAGTGACCGGTGGTGATAAGGGGGCTAGGGAAGGTACCTTAACCATAATGGTTGGGGGTAAGCGTGAAGTCTTCGAGAGAGTTAAGCCCGTCTTCGAGGCGATGGGTAAGGTGATAGTATACGCCGGTGACGTTGGGTCAGGGCAACTACTAAAGTTGATTAACCAAGTCGTGGTTGGGTTAAACACATTGGCCATGGTTGAGGCGCTTACCCTAGCCAAGAGGGCTGGGGCTGATATCAATAAGGTTCAGCAAGTGCTAATGAGCGGCATGGGTAACTCAGAGGTTATTAGGCAATTAATGCCTAGGGTGCTTTCAGGTGACTTTAAACCTGGCTTCAAATCCTCCCACCTCAGGAAGGATTTGAAGTACGTCTTAGACCTGGCCACTAGGTTAAATGTACCAATGCCCGGTGTGAGCGTGCTACTACAGCTCTACAACGCCCTAGTTGCCCTTGGGCTGGGTGAGGAGGGTACACACGCATTGGTTAAGCTATACGACCTGTTAATGCAGGGTAGGGCTTAAACTTTAAATAAAGCCACGGCCCAGTCAGGTTGAGGGTAATGTCAGTATCGGCACTTCAAAGGCCAACCCCATCAAGGCTAATGCTGATTAGGTTAAGGACCCAGGAGGCGCTGTATAGGAGGATTAGGAAGACTATTGAGGATGCCAGGAACGCCACCCTGCAGAGACTGAGGGCACTGATACCAACGCTTGAAAGTAAGAGAAAGACCTCTTATGGTGAGATAGGTAAGGTTGCTGAACTTTACCAGGCGGCTAAAAATAGGGTTGGTGCAGAGGCGTTGAATCTAATGGCATCATCAACGAGGGTTAGGGTTGATGGTTACGTTGAGGATAGGGTTATTGGTGGGTTAAAGTTCGGTGTGCTTAACGTTAAGGGCTTTGGCGGCCCAACATACGGCATATACAGCGTGCCCACGGAGCTTGACTCAGCCTTAACGGAATTAGTCTCAATATTACCATCACTAATGGAGTTCGTTAACCTGGAGAACATATTCTACACCCTCCTATACAGGGTTAGGGAGTACCAAAGGATGATAAACGCCATTGATAACGTAATACTACCTAGGATAAGGGACTCATTATCATTCATAAGGCTTGCCCTTGATGAAATAGAGAGGGAGGACTTCATAAGGAGGGTAATAATAAATAGAATAATAGGCACCACCTAAACCAAACCAGCGGTGAGGCTTGAGAAGGGTTTATAAGTGACCTGATTAGTGGGGCCTCGTGTCATCTGGAGGTGGTTTACTAGCATCATCACTACTCAGCACCACAGGCCTAGAGTTATCCGGTGAGGTGGCTGAGAAGTTTAAGGGTAAGGTACTTGATACCATAATAGTTGGTGGTGGGCCAGCTGGGCTTAACGCAGCCATATACACTGCCAGGTTTGGGTTAAGTTCAATAATCATAACTGAGGAGGTTGGTGGGCAGGTTGGTAAGGCCGGTTGGGTTGAGGACTACCTAGGCTACACTAGGATAACTGGACCCGACTTGGTGAATAAGTTTGAGGAGCACGTTAAGTACTACAATGTGCCTATACTTATTGATTCGGTGGAGAAGGTGGTTAAGGAGGGTGAATTATTCAGGGTGATTACCGCATCCGGCGACGAATTCACCTCAAGAACCGTTATAATTGCCGTTGGGGAGAAGAGGAGGAAGCTTAACGTACCCGGTGAGGATAAGTATAACGGTAGGGGTGTTAGCTACTGCGCACCCTGCGATGCGCCATTATTTAAGGGTAAGGTGGTTGCTGTAGTCGGTGGCGGTGACTCGGCGGCATCGGCAGCGTTGCTGCTAACCGAGTACGCAACTAAGGTTTACATGATACATAGGAGGGATAAGTTAAGGGCGAAGCCCATATACCAGGAACTTTTACTTAAAAACAGCAAGATAACCATAATATGGAACACGGTGGTTAAGGAGCTTAAGGGCGACAAGGTGCTTAAATCAGCGGTACTGCAGAGGGTTGACACAGGGCAGGTTATTGAGCTGCCCATAGACGGCATATTCGTTGAAATAGGGGCTGAACCACCCATCAATTTCTTTAAGTCAATGGGCCTTGAGCTCGATGATAATGGCTACATAGTGGTGAACCACATGATGGAGACTAGCGTTAAGGGCATATATGCAGCCGGCGACTGTGTTAACCTAACACCAAGGGGGTTTAGGCAGATAATAGTTGCCGCGGCCCAAGGCGCCCTAGCAGCCTACTCAGCCTACAATTACATACTCACTAAGTATGGTCAAAACAGAGAAAAGTAAAGTCTCCTATTTTAAATTAAACACCTTATTCAATTCAGCTTTAACTTACCCCTAGTGTTAATTATTGTTACACCCTGAACCTTATACCCAAGGCATAGCCTTGGGTATAGTATCTGGCAGGGTGAATACACGTAATTTCTAAGGGTAATTACCTGCATACTTCCCACCAAGTATTAGTACTTTAATATGCTTAAAAAACTTACGCAGATGTAATATTATGCATCCTTTTAAACTAAACTAGAATTATGTCCAATTCAACTGTGTTTCTTAATGACCATTGCTGTTAAGGTTCTCTCAACACCATCAATCGAGTGAATCATCTTTATCAAGTTCTCCAGGTCATCAACTCTATCCACCTCAGCTAGGGCGATTACATCGTAAGGGCCGGTTACTGAGTACGCTACCTTAACCCAGTTAATAGCCTTTATCTTCTCTGACACCTCAAACACCTTTCCAACCCTTGTCTGGACCAGGAGGAAAACCTCAAACGCCATATATTACTTCACCTGGTTTGAATTTATAAATATTTAGCATTGGGTATGTTTAAATGAATTTAACTAAGAGGAATTAGACATTATTATGAACGTTTTGGCCGTTATAATATAATACATTCCTTATGTACTGCACGGCTTGAAACCCAGTTAACACGATACTACCGGTTATCACTATTGGCGTGGGGAGTTCATCGCCATAAGCCTTAATCAACTTAATGTTGGTGGCACCCTTATTTAAAAGGTCCTTAATTAGGCTCATGGTTGAGTCATCGTAGATCAACGTAATCGTATCCACGCCGTTACTACCTGTTAAGCGATTTTTAGGTAGCGGATAATATAACCAGAGTCTCCTACTCATGGGTAACTATGGGTCAGGACTAGAATTTAAGCCTCATGATGCATCACTAAAAGTTTTAATACACAGCAAAGACAGCACCGTGAATCCGTCTATGGGGTAGCTGAATGGTTATGTTTCACCTCTACGGTACTCTTAATGC
This sequence comes from Caldivirga sp., assembly GCA_028275645.1. GTDB lineage: Archaea > Thermoproteota > Thermoprotei > Thermoproteales > Thermocladiaceae > Caldivirga. The sequence continues at coordinate 1,436 of JAPWUH010000025.1, read as the reverse complement.
TTTCAGCAACTCTGGTTAACTTCAGTGGATGAACACTGGTGAAACCACGATAAGACTCAACTCACGGCAGAAAAAACGCAGTCACCATTAATTCATAAAGCAGCGTCAGCGAGTGGACGCTAACAGCAGTGAATTATTTATAAAGGGTTAACCGGTGGTTGAGTCATGGCTTCCCAATACCTATTCAAGAGGTATGAACTACCCCCGCTACCGTACTCGGTCAATGCGCTTGAGCCGTACATAAGTGGACAGGTCATTGATGTGCACTATAACGGCCACCATAAGGGTTACGTTAATGGTGCAAACGCCACCATCGAGAGGCTTGAGAAGGTACTTAGAGGTGAGGTCACCAGCTACGACATACAGGGGCTACTCAGGAGCTTATTCTTCAATGTAAATGGGCATAAGCTACACACCCTGTACTGGCACTCAATGGCCCCCGCCGGAAAGGGTGGGGGTGCTCCAGGTGGTTACCTTGGCGATTTAATAGCTAAGCAGTTCGGTGGCTTTGATAGGTTTAAGGCCATATTCACGGAGACCATGAGGTCACTGCCCGGTTGTGGATGGACAGTGCTTTATTACGACACGGAGACCGGTAACCTAGAGTTCACCACCTTCGAGAACCATTACAACCAGCACATAGCTGAGTTACCAATACTGTTAATAATTGATGAGTTTGAGCACGCATACTATCTACAGTACAAGAACAACAGGAATGGTTACATAGATGCGATTTGGAACGTGATAAATTGGGAGGAGGCAGAGAACAGACTAAGGAAGTATATGAAATAGTTTAGACTTATATGACAATTGGCAGGGCAAGTTAACATTAAATGCACCAGTCCTCTTTCTACGTGAACCATACCCCTACGGCTTATAATGACGCTGATGCTGATAGGTAAAGGCAAAGGCTAGGTATAAACAGGACCAGTGTTGATGCGTATATTGTAGATGCCAGGTGTTTAAGGAATGGCAAGGTGGCTATTAGTAATGGCATGAGTATTTATCAAGGTGCCTACCGATGCCACATGGTTAAGGTACCTCCTGATATCCATAGGTTTGCTGGTTCTCCTCACAACCTTAAGTTTAAAGCTAAATAAATGTTAATTTTAAATTATTTTAAATCGAGTTGATACTTCTTTAATTTATTCTTTAATTACCTCAAGTGATATGAATGTCCTAGTGTCCTCGATACCCTCCATTTGGCTCAATATTCTTAAAAGATCATTTATGTGTATCTCCCTGGCTATTATCACCAGGTCGTAGTCACCTGAAACCCTGTATGCCTTCTCTATGGGTAGCTCCTTAAGCTTATCGTAGACCTGCTGCCTATACTTAGGCGCAACCTTAGCCATTACTATGGCCTCAGCCCCACTCATCCTAAGGACCCTAAGCGCCTTCTCCGTAACATCAACGAACTCCCTACCCGTCCTTAT
>JAPWUH010000024.1 GCA_028275645.1 Caldivirga sp. | reverse complement strand
AGGACCATAGCCCTATTGACCAGGGTTATTGTTAACCAAGGCGATGAATCATTTAGGAACCCGACCAAGTTCATCGGACCCATGTACAGTGGCGAGGATGCAGCTAGGTTAAGCAAGGTTAAGGGTTGGGTATTTAAGATGGATCCAAGGGGTGGGTGGAGGAGGGTTGTTCCATCACCAGAGCCGGTTAAGATAATTGAGGGTGATGTGATTAGGAGATTGGTTAACGATGGCTATGTCATGGTGGCTGTTGGTAGTGGAGTGCCGGTTATTGATGGTAGGGGTGTTGAGGCTGTTGTAGACAAGGACCTCGCCTCCAGTTATTAGCCAACAGTATTAACGCTGAGGAATTACTCATACTGAGCGATGTAGATTACATATACCTAGATTACGGTAAGCCGAACCAAAGGCCATTAATGAGGGTTACTGTAAATGAACTAAGCAGGTACTATGAGAATGGGCAATCCCCAGAGGGCAACATGGGGCCGAAGGTTAAGGCGGTGATCAGGTTCATTAATAACGGCGGTAGGAGGGCATACGTGGGTAAGCTGGGTAATGCAACTGGGATTATCAGTGGGTTAACTGGTATCACAGTATTGCCTGGTTAGGTACCTGGTAGGGGCATTAAGCTTATTAAGGCTTAGGGGCAGCCTACTCAATGGCTAAGGTACCATACATATCCGATGCCGTGGAAGTGCCTGAGGGTGTTAACGTTAACGTTGAGGGTGGGGAGTTGAACTACAGGGTAACGGTAAAAGGGCCGCTGGGTTCGTTAACTAAGGAGTTTAAGGGACTACCCATAACAATCAGCGTCAGGGATAGTAAGGTGCTGGTGGAGGGTTACATGCTCAATAGGAAGTGGCGCTCCACAGTTTACACAGTGGCTGGGCACATCAGAAACATGATAACCGGTGTGACTAGGGGCTGGAGGTATAAGCTTAAGATAGTCTATGCCCACTTCCCAATAAGCGTTAAGGTTCAGGGTGGCAGTATCGTTATTGAGAACTTCCTGGGTAGGAGATCCAAAATAATGCTTCAAATACCTCAAGGCGTTAAGGTCCAGGTGGCTAAGGATGACATAATAGTTGAGGGTATTGATAAGGACCTTGTTGGCCAATTCGCAGCGAACATAGAACTAGCCACAACCCTCAGGGGTAAGCAGAGGCTAAGCCCACATGGCAGGGAGTCGGCGCCGGGCGTACTGGACGGCATTTACGTCTACGCCACGGAAAACATTAAGTAACCGTTGAGGAAAATATTTAACCACACCTTTAATCAGCAGCAATTGTGCAGAGTGGCCAGGGACAATCGCTAGTGTTGGGTAGGCAGGTCTACACGGAGAATGGTTGGCTAGTAGGTTATGTTCACAGTATTTACACAGCCCAGGATGGGAAGGTTTACGTCCTGGTTAGATCCAGTGTAATACAGGGTTCAATACCAATGGACCTGGTTAAGGCAATTGGGGACGTGATAATTGTGAGTAACTCCATCTATCCGAGGGACTCCATGCCGCTAACGCCAGGTGTTACGGTTAGGAAGTATGCCTACACAATAAGCGGTAAGTCACTTGGCATAGTTTATGACGAGTATAATTATGAGAACGTCACGTACCTGAGGATAATAGGCCCAACGGGTTACGTGGCCATCCCTGTGGATAAGGTTTACGCCGTTGGTGACGTTGTCATTATTAACCAGGTTGATGTCCAACCAATACCGTTAAGCCAAGCCTACGCATACCAGGCTCAACAAACCCCAGCCCCAGTCCCACAGCCAATTCAACCAATCCAACCCACCCCGGTAAACGTTAGTGAACAGTCACCATTAGATAAGATAGCTAACTACTACCTCTACGGCTTCTTCATTGGTATAGTTGCCCTAATAGCCTTCGTAACCGCATCACTAGTCCTCACCGTGCCCACTAAAACCGCAGGCAACATACCGCTCATATACATCCTCAACGTCATACCTATAATAATCATAGCAGTAGCCTCAATAGGCCTGGCTGGTTACTCCTACATGATTAAGCAGAGTATTATGCGTAGGGAGTTTAGGTATGCCTTAAGGGATAGTGTAGTGCTTATGGCTGCCTTAGCAACCATGGCTGTCTTCACGGCCACGTTCTTCATACCTGCTTTAAGCACATTATGGCTAATGGTTGGTGGAATTAACCTACTCTACGCCTCACCCCCAGTGCTGGTTACAATAATCATATATGCCATTATGATCGTCATAATTTACATAGGTTACATGAACCTTAGATCATATACTGCTAAGTTCAAAGCTGGACTACGTTCCCTATAATATGGTGTTTGCATGCATGACTCCTCCTTGCTTTGTTGAATTGGTTTTCGTTGCGGGGTTTTGCGCATTACCTCTTCTTTGGGGTTGGTGGTAATGGTGGGGTATTGGCTTACCGGCTTATCCAAGACAAAGGAAACCCCTGACATCAGGAAAATAAAACAAACAAGGCAAATTGAAACATAACCAGAAACAGAAACCCAAACCAACTAAGAAACAACACTTCCTTAAAGAACGAAGCTTAAACGTTATGTCAGCACCCTAGCCTAAATTAGCAAATGAGGTGAAACATAGTGTACCTCTCAATGGATACCCATGGAGAAGTCAATAGTCGTATAGTGAGAATCGTTGCCTTAGGGGGATGCGTAGTAGTACATACCATTCATAACTGGTGTAACTACCATATGCACTAACGCCAGGTTTGCTATAAGGTTTCCTGCTATTAGGTATATTAAGTAGGACACCGCCAATATGAATACATATGGATAGTTATACTGCATCCAGATCCACGAGTCCCTAGGTAAACCGGCTACATAGGCCTTAGCATTACTCCCAGCCCTAATGAACGAGGAGTCTGGGCTTGAGTAGGCCAGCGGGTTCCTTAAGACTAACTCCACGCTAACGCACTTAAGCAGTATGACCCGGATAATACTGGAGTCCGCGCATTTGCCATGGTTTTTAATGTTAGAGCATATGTTAATTAGCATGAGCGCCACTGTGGGTATTATCGAGTTTATGAATACTGAGATTATGGGTAAGTTCAGCAATGTTAGCACAGGGTTTGAGGGGATCATCGTGGGTGTGCCAAGTGATATGAGTAGTATTGCTATGGAGTCAGCATCACCCATGAACTTGCCCATGTATATTAACCCAGCCATGGCGGCGCCAAAGGCTACGTCAACGATGTAGGCTAACTCACCGATAGGGGTACTTACACTAAGGTATATTGCCACAGGTATCGATACTATTGCTGGTATCCAGTATTCGTCATTAACAAGCCTAACCCTATAATCCTTAATACCGGCTAGCATTAAGGATACTAGCATGAGTGAGTACGACGTTAAATGCAGGATTAAGCTGGGGCTAACCATAACGTTGCCAATCACCTCATTAGTTCACTGCTGTCTTGGAGCCCTTACCGTGGCTATTGAATTATCGGCAATCCCAAGTCTCCTCAACTCATTAGCATTGCACCAGACCTCGCCCCTAGGAACCTTATCATTTAAGACGACATCCATGACATACCTCCTCTCCCTTGAGCCGCCACCAACAAGCACAAGCTCAACCTTACCTGCTATACCTAATTCCGAGGCAATCTGTGGGTTAAGCATTGCCTTACCCTCCTCAACATCATCCCTCCTCCTAACCCTAAGTCTCCTCTCCCTAACCTCCTTCCTCTCCTCCTTAATGTAGGTATCTGGCCTCAGGAAGGATGGTATGAGGAGCTTAGGCTTCTCCTCAGGCTTCCTCTCACCCTCCCCTTGACTCATATAATTACAATATTAAAACCTAAATTTAAATACTTTACAACATACCCAAAGTCTTGCCTTTTAGGGTGAGGATAGGGGAGCGGCTCATAGGATATACATGCTTTGGTGTGTTTTTAGGGGGAGTGCCTTGGAGGGTGAACCTATGAGTGGGGGAAGCCTAGGAGTACTAGGTATGCCTTGGCGTTTAAGACCATACCTGACCATGTTCATGTTCTCGTCCTATGCCATCTGAGACATTCCCTACTACATTACCCAAGGTGTATTGCTCAGGGAAATGGGGAACTTTATTAATCTTAGTGATGAGGAACACATCCTCACGGAAAATATAAAAGGTAGCCACTTCATGGGGCTCTTAGTTATTTTAACGTATTACTATTTAAGTTTTTGATTTTGCTTTAAAAGATGAGGAGGGTGACTTATCCATGAAGATGACGCTTCAGAGGAGTATACCATTCCCACGCATAGGGGTAAATAAACTAATAGGCTACTTGACCTACATTAAAGATAGGGGCCCTGTTGACATTAATAAACTGAAGGAAGCTGGGCTCGACTTCGGTAAGGGTAAGGGTGACATAACTAGGTTCTTCGAGAAGCTGGGCATAGTTACGGTGCAGGGTAACCTAGTATCGCTAACCGAGGAAGGGGAAAGACTAGTTAATGGGATTAGGGAGCATGGGGTTAGGATTCTTCATGAGTACCTGTTCAATGAGTTACCTCAATATAGGCTGCTCATGGATGTGCTCAGGGAGCTGGGGAGCGCTAGTGAGGATAAGCTGCTTGATAACTTAAATAAGAGGTTAGCCAATGAGTCCCCTGCGGCGTGGGTTAACAGGGTTGCCTTAAGGTCAATGCTGGGTATACTCCAAGATCTGGGAATTGTGACTAAGATCAACAAGACCATAACTTACAATGGTGACGAGACGGATACCTTAGAATGCTTGAAGAGACTATCCATACAGATTAATGAACAATACCTGGTTAGCTTAAGGGAACTTTCAAACTGCCTCGGCAAGGTACTTAACCCCCCTGAGCTAACTGAATGCGGTGTATTGATAACCGCCCCAAACGATACCATGCTTAGGTTCAGTAGCTTTGAATGCCTAGTTAAATTACTAAGGGCATATTAAACTAACTCCGCTCAAAACGTACTGCAAATCACCCACTTTAACCATCACCCTACCGCCGCCGCACTGTATTGAGTAGTCCGTGACCTGGCTAATCCTCTCTTGCGTGAGTTTACCATACTTAACGTTTAACTGCAGCCCATCGTTAAGTCTCACGAACTCCACATGATCTCTATGAAGTGATTTAACAAGGTAGTAGGTACCGTTTATGTTAACTACTTCACCCTTGCTTAAACCAAACACGTGTATTGATATGGACCTCTTCTCAACCCTCCTATCACCCCTGTAGCCGATTACCTTACTGGTCTCCATCATAAAGCTTGGTAATTCCCTATGTATACTGAGGGCTATGGATCTAGCCAACCTCTGGCTGGTCACCTTTATGTCGAAACCCCCGTCGACATCCTCTACGCTGATTATCCTACCCTTATCCTCACCCTTGGACAGCACCATCCTCACTATGTCCATTACCTTAGATTTAACATCACTTGGATCACCGCCGATTAACCTAAGTTGAATTATGGCCTCCTCCCTCTTCATTAACTCAGCCCTACAGGATGGACAGAGGTCATTTTGAAACATCAGCTTGACTTCATATTCCTCCTCGTAGCTATTCGGCATAAGTTCGCTCGCCTTACCCTTAACCTTAACCTTGGCCCTATCCCTAAAAACCCCAACCTCCATACCCTCCACAACACCCCTAACCTTAACCTTAGATGCTACAAGCCTCTCAAGGCTTCTAACCCCCTTAACCCACCTACCATTAATGAAGTATGCCCCACAGCCCCTGCATCTTAACACTGTTATGCTCTCCGGCGTATCGACTATCCTATGGGTGGCCCTATAGCAATCTGGGCACATACCCTCAATAAGTACGTCGGTCTCCCTACCACAGATTGGGCAAACCTTCCTAAGCATTACTGTGAAGTCCCCTACCTAATGTTTAAATAACTTTACCCAGGGTATCGTCACAGGTCCTACCCACCGCTGGTTCATCGGCCTCATCAACAACCCACATTATGATGAACTTTGGGCTTCCCTTAAAAGTAAGAAGTAACCGCATTTTTAATTAAAGCACCTTGATGGTGTTTTAAGGTATTATGCCGTCTTTAGGTATCTCTCAATTTCCCACGGCGTTATCACATTCCAAGTCTCCTTCCAGTTGTATACAGATGAGTACTCGCTCCACTCCTGGCTCTTAACCTCAACATAGGCCTTAGCCATTTCACTGGGTAGGAACTTGAATGCCTCGCTTCTTGTGAACTCCTCCACTGCTTCACCTAACGTTGCTGGTGTTTCTGGTACGCCCTTAAGTTCATAGGCTACGTCGGATACTGGGGCTGGTGGCTCAACTTTATTGTCCATGCCGTATACAGCCGCCTTTACCATAACAGCGAAGGCTAGGTACGGGTTCATGCTTGGGTCTGGGTGCCTATACTCAATCCTATTAACCCTCTTACCATAGTAAGGTACCCTTATCATAGCTGACCTGTTTGCATAGCCCCAAACTATCCTAGTCGGCGCCTCATGGTGGGGGACCAGTCTCTTATACGAGTTTACTGTTGGCGCAACCACCACGCTTATGGCCTTTGCGAACTTCAAAATACCCCCAATGGAGTACCTGCACTCCTCAGTAACCTCACCTGTCTTGGATTCAAACAGGTTAACTCCATCCCTCCATAGGCTGAAGTGCGTGTGCGCACCACTACCGTTTATCCCCCAGAATGGCTTAGGCATGAAGGTTGAGACCAAGCCGAACTCACTCGCAACATCCTTTGCCATCAACTTGAAGATCACTATCATGTCGGCGACCTTCAATGGGTCATTGGCTGGTATGTTTATTTCGTACTGGGATGGGGCTACCTCATGGTGGGTCTTACTCCAGCCTATGCCCAGTGCCTCCAGGTTCTCCAGTATCTTGGTTACTGGGTTTACAAGCATTGCAACGTTCCTGCCCTCGAAGTATAGGCCATCATCGGCTAGTTCGGGTTTCCCACCATTCAGCTTAACTATGAAGAATTCTATCTCCACACCAACCTTGGCGTAGAGGTTCCTAGCCGCTAACTCATCCAGCGTCTGCATCAGTACGTTGCGTGGGTCAAGCATGTTTGGCTTACCTGAGTCGTCGAGGACGCTGAGGAATACGTCAACTATCTTTGAACTGTTCCAGCTCTCAATGAACATGGATCTGAAGTCAGGCAGCGCCACGAAGTCGCTCCTATTGACTGTGGCGTAGGATTGTATTGATGAACCATCAAAGGGCATACCATCCGTTAGTATGTCCTTGGCAGCGTCTATTGGCATTAACTCAGCCCTAGGTCTCCCATGTATATCTATTATTATTGGTTTTACATACTTCACACCCGCCGATTTTAGTATCCTCCATACGTCCAGGGGATCCACCTTACTTAGGGTTTCCTTTATAGACCCTTGTGGCACGGCGCTAAGCGGAGTACCCCTTATAAACCTTTACTGACGATTTAACTAAAATTAACATCAAATATATTGCCTATTAGGTTGACTGCGTCGTGACTATCTGGTCTAGTTGATGTAAACTAACGTAGGTGCTTGGTCAGCATTTAGCGTGTTAATATTAAGCCATCCCTCATTTTGAAGTCTAAGTCTGAGTACTCCATGAGTACTGGGTCGTGGGTGGCGGCTAGGATTAACCTACCTTGCCTGGACATTGATCTAAGCACCTCACCGATAATGCGTGCATTCCCCTCGTCAAGGCCTATTGTAGGTTCATCGATAAGCATTAACTTAGGTGCCTTAACTAGTGCAATCGCTAACTCAACCCTCCTCCTCTCACCTGTACTCAACTCGAATACCCTCCTATTGCGTAGCCTACTTAAGCCAAGCCACTCCAGAATATCATCCACATGGGCATCGTTAACGTTGCTGCTCATTGATGCCAGCTGCATTGTTTCATCAATTGTTAACTCGTCGATGAGTACCTCACCTACAGGTAGGTATAGGGCCAGTTTCCTTACCATATCCTTATTATACTTAACCTCAAGGTTCATAACCTTAATCGACCCATCATAATTAACCCTACCGGCAATGGCCTTAAGTAGCGTTGTTTTGCCGCTCCCACTTGGGCCACTCACCGTCACCAAGAGGGGTTCATTAACCCTTAATGACACACCCCTAAGGGCCTCAACAACACCTCCCTTAACCCTATACCTAACCTTAACATTAGTAACCTCAAGCATCACCTACATCCCCACACTAAGTATACTCCTAATTCCATTAAAGCATACCTCTATGAAACATGAAACACCCATCCATTCCAGGAATGTTTTTCAGTAGTAACTTTAATAAAAGTTATCAGTATCCCCCACGCACGGTCAATCAATGATAGACACGCTTAGGGAACTATGCCGCAATGGCCCAGTTGTACTGTTTGGGTCAGTTAATAGGCCAGAGGATTTCTCAAGGTACTTCAGTGACGTTAATGTCCTCGCACTAGGGAGTAGGAGGGTTAGTAGTGTTAATGGGCGTATTTCACTTGTTCAAATGGATCCTGACGCCTTGGCTAATAGGTGCTACTACGGTGACCCATTGTGCATATGGTTAATTAAGGATTCTAAAGCCCTGTGCGGATCATTACCCGAGCTTAAATTCATAGTCACGACGTGGACCATTGACTCAATTAAGCAATTAATACTCAACAACGTGGCTTTAATGTACGAAAACGTGATGCTGGGCAACTCATCGTGGGCGTTGAATAATGCCTACCACGCCGTGAAGCTAACCATAATCCTAAGGGTCATTGAAGCACCAACGTTGAGGGATCTTGAACTCGCCAGGTTGATTAACGGGGAGCTTTCAAAACTACTCTTAAGGCTGCATGAGCTTAGGATATTGGGTGGAGGCATAAATGAAGAAGATGCGGACGAGGTAGCAGGTGAGGTTGGGGCGGCCATAGGTGTTAGGCTGCCTACGGTAAGTAGGGTTAGGGAAGGGACGATCGGGAACCCGTATGCATCAATTCAATGCGATAATTATGGATGCCTAACCTTTAATTCAAGTGAAGAGCCGTGGGACTACTACTACCTGTAGAGTTAAGCACCCTAATACCTCCCTCGAATAATTGAAATATGGATTAAAACCCACCCTGGAGCCCCGGCCGGGATTCGAACCCGGGACCTTCCGCTCACCCGTGGGTTACACTACGAGGCGGGCGCTCTGACCGGGCTGAGCTACCGGGGCCTCCTTGCCTTATCCCCTTCACATTTTTATGCTTTTCTTAATACCCCTTAGGCAAGAATCCGCAACAACTCATTCATGCGAGGATACACATTAATAAGGCTAAAGTTATTATACAGGCACACAGTGGGGTTGGCTGTGGTGAACCTTAACCTCCTGAACATGAGTGACGATGAGTTGAGGAATGCGTTAAGAAGCGGCAACTTAACTGTGGCCGTCTATGGAATGGGGTATGTGGGCACCGCCATTGCTGCTGTTTGGCTTAGGGCTGGGGCTAGGGTTATTGGCGTTGATGTTGATGTCGATAAGGTTAGGAGGCTTGAGGCGTGTGAATTCAAGTTGAGCGATAAGCAGGTGGAGGGTGAGTTGAAGAGACTTAGGGATAAGATAAGGTACACCACTGATGGTGTGGAGGCTTCAAGGCTAAGTAACGTGAAGATAGTTACAGTGCCCATTTACCTAGGCAAAGATAAGAGGCCGGTTTTCGACGCCTTCAAATCAGCCCTAGAGGGCATTGCCAGGGGGCTTAAGGCGGGTGACTTAGTTGTAATAGAGTCCTCAGTTCCCCCTGGAACCACCATGGATGTTGCGCTACCCATACTTGAGGGAGTTAGTGGACTTAGGGTTGAGAGGGACTTCGCACTGGCATACTCGCCTGAACGAATATATGTAGGCAGGGCCATAGCAGATATTGAGGAGCGCTACCCCAAGGTGATTGGTGGTGTTGGGCCGGTTAGCAGTAGGGTGGCGGCTGCCCTATACGGCTCCATAGCCAAGAAGGGTGTTATGGTATTGTCCAGCCCAACAGCCGCTGAGTTTGAGAAGCTCGCTGAGGGGGTTTACAGGGACGTTAACATAGCCCTAGCCAATGAACTAGCCCAATTAGCCAGGTTACTTGGACTCGATTTCGATGAGGTCAGGGAAGCCGCCAATAGTCAACCATACTCGAATATACATAAGCCTGGACCTGGGGTTGGTGGGTCATGCATACCCGTCTACCCGTACTTCCTAATGTACGCCGCTGAGAGGGTTGGCTTCAACATGAGACTTACCCAAACTGCCAGGGGGATAAATGAGTACGCCCCGGCGTACGTTGTTGAGTTGGTTAAAATGGCTACCAATGAAATTGGCGTAGCGAGACCCAAGGTGGCTGTCCTGGGTTTAGCCTTCAGGGGTGATGTGGATGACACTAGGTTAAGCCCGTCATACGACATAGTGAATTACATAAGGGGTAGCATGGATGTGGTCGTCCACGACCCATACGTGACCCACGATAAGACCCTTGAGGAATGGGGGATTAGGTTGACTAACAGTATCGAGGAGGCGTTGAGGGGAGCTAACATTGTTATTATAGCCACTGACCACAGTGAATACGGTAAGTTAACCCTGGGTAGGATCGCCGAGTTAACGGGCTTAGGCAGGGTTGCCGTCGTTGACGCAAGGCACATGATCAAGGATTGGAGAAGCCCACCCCCAGGTGTGATTTACCTGGCCGTTGGTAGGCCCTTAATCAGCGCTAGGTAGACACTCAGCCTCCCTCCGGGCCATTAACCTAACCATCCTATACTCCATCCTCTTAATCATAAGCGTAACCATTGATATTAAGATGCCGAGCAGCCCCGTGGTGTCGAGTTGAAACGCTATTATGCCCCATATGTAATGGTTAACGTGGTTTACTATTAACTGAGACGCCACGTAAATCGTTATAACCACACCCGGTATTATAAGTAGACTCACCAGGAAGGCCAGTATAAGTAACGGGTTGTACCTAACCATAAGTCTAATTATGTCCACGCCTATATTCACCCCATGCCTCCAGTTTAACTTGGATTTACCTATCCTCCTCTTATATTCAATGGGAACCTCACCAACCTTACCCATCGACGCCACCTGCGATGCTATATCAACCTCAACACTGAAGCCCCTAGTGGTTGGTATAATAGCCTTCGCCACGCTAGTCCTGACAAGGTACATTCCCGTTAACACGTCGGATAAGTTTGTGCCAAACATTAGGTTGAAGATCGACGTTAAGATCCTGTTGCCAAACCTGTTCAACAGGGGTATGTTCCCCCTACCCTTAACCCTAGCCCCAAGGACCTCGTCAAGATCCTCATTAAGTGCCTTCTCTAGCAGTTGGCCTATGTACCTTGGGTCATAAGTCCCATCACCATCCATAACCACGGCGTACGGCTTCTTAACAAACCTTAACCCATAGAAAACTGCATCAGCCTTTCCATCACCAGGCTGCTCAACAACCAAAACCCCGTGCCTCCTCGCAACGTTAACTGTCCCATCGGTTGAGTGCCCATCCACAACTATTATGTCACTGAACCCCAGGTCCTTTAATGCCTTAAGTGTATAATCAAGTCCGGCCTCCTCATTCTTAACAGGAATAATCACAGTGACGCAGCTGGGCGCATTATTCACTCACGTTCACCTACTCAGTGATTACCCAGGATTTATAAGGATTAATCCTTAATAGGTCTTAACGTCAATGCTGGTTAATCTAGCGGCCCTTTTAATTAGGTAACCTGCAACCTTAAGTTTAGTCCTCTTCACCGCGTCACTCCTCTTAATTGGGGTGCTTGGGTTAAACCCCCTAACCACAATGCGCCTCGAACCCATGTAGGCCGCTAGGTAAACTGCCCTATCCCCATCGGTGAAGCCTGGTATTAATACCGAGCAGCCCACTGGCCAAACCTGTACGCTTGGTATTAATCTATTCATTAAACCAGCGTATTTAACGTATGCATCCACGTTGTCGCCGTGCGCATGCCCAATCACAATCCCCCTGAACCCAATTAGGCTATCTGGGTCATAATCGAAGTCGGTCACGACTAAGTCAGGCACTACACCATCGTTAACCAGCCTACGTAACGTGAACCCCTCAACGGCTATGACAAGCCCCCTTGGGTCGGGTTCACCGGAGTAGGGGGGCATGTATATCGTTACTGTATCCCAGTCCAATGACCAAAGTTCACCTGGGTCAGCGTTGCAGTAGTTACTGGCCACTTTAGCGGCGTAAAAGTCACCGTTGAAGTTCAGCCCCAGGCCGCTTAATGCATTAGTGTATATTGCCCTGGTCATCATGGCCTCCAGTGGATCAAACACAATAGCCTTCCTCATTTACCACTGAACCTTGTGGAATGGTTTATAAAAGGTTTGCCGATATCGCAGCCCTGTGTCAATTGCAAGAGCTGAGTATGACCTTAAGTACGCCTACAGGGCCATG
>JAPWUH010000023.1 GCA_028275645.1 Caldivirga sp. | reverse complement strand
CTTGGTTACCCTGACTTAACGTACCCACTGGAGTACCCCATTGACCTGCTTAAGAACGCTGATGTTGTTCATGGGCACAGCCAAAACAGCCTATTCACGGTTAAAATGATTGAGAAGGCTAAGGAACTTGGGGTAAAGACAGTGGTGCACTTCATGGCTGTGGACGCACTTAGTGATCACCCTAACTCACTGGTTAGGTTGCTGGGTCCGCTTTACGGTAGGTGGACTGTGCTTAGGGCTATTAGGAGTAGTGATGTTAGGCTTGTTAAGAGCCTCAGGGATAGGGAAATGTTAAAGAGTAGGTACGGCATCGATGCCGTCTACGTTCCCGATGGGGTTAATGAGTGGTTGCTTAATATGCTTAATATGGCCGGGGAGTTCAAGGCCAAGTACGGCATCAATGAGCCATTCGTGGTTTACGTGGGTAGGTTGCACAGGTTAAAGGGCATTGACGTGTTGATTAGGGCAATCAGCATAGCCACCAGGGAGGAGCCCACATTAACCGCTGTGATAGTAGGCCCAGGGGATCAAAGGCCATACAGGGAATTGGCCAGTAGGCTGGGGGTGGGGAGGAACGTGGTGTTCACTGGTTTTGTTAGTGAGGAGGTGAAGATTAGTGCGCTAGACGCATCCGCTGCACTGGTCCTGCCAAGCATTAGTAATTACGTTGAGGCATTCTCCCTAGCCATAACCGAGGCTTGGGCCAGGGGTAAACCAGTGGTGGCATCGGCAGTGGGTGAGGTGCCGTACAGGGTGAGGCACATGGTTAATGGACTACTAGTACCACCAAGAAACCCCAAGGCACTGGCCGAGGCAATACTGCAATTAATAAGGGATAGGAAGCTGGGTGAGAGACTTGGTGCTGAGGGTAAGGGTAACGTAGTTACTTGGAATAAAGTAATTGATGAGTTATTGAAGTTTTATGAAGAGATCACTCATTAGTGTTATTATTACCGCATATAATAGGAGAGAATTCATTAGGGATGCTGTTAATAGTATTATTAGTTCTACGTTACCTGAGGATGAATATGAAATAATCGTTGTCAAGAACTTTAGAGATGAGTATGTAGATAATATTGTTGAGAAGATTAGTGGCAAGAGCATCTTTACTAATTTAATCTCAATAGGAGCAAAAGTAGCCTTAGGCATCGATGCAGCAGAAGGTGATGTAATTACGTTTCTTGAGGATGATGATATGTACTTACCAGATAGGTTAGAAATTATTAGAAAGGTGTTTGATAACGATCCTTCGTTAATATATTATCATAACAATATTATCACAATAAACGAGATTGGTAGGCTAATTCGTGATGAGCTAGTTGAAGTAACAAATATTTACGACGCTATTATTGCACATAGTAGTAGAGACAAGTTAAATGTACTTAAGAAATATGGATGGGCCCTTGGACTTAGGATAAGCTCTATGGCTGTTAAAAGAGTTTTCATTAACAAGTGGGTTAATGTCATTAGGCGTTTTCCTGACATTGTTGATATTTTAATCTTCACATTAGCCCTCATAGATACAGGTACCATATTACATGATCCAAGACGTCTAACATACTACAGAGTTTCTAGCACTAGCGCCAGTAGCATTAGAATGATTAGCAATCCAGTAAGTCGCTTCGATAAAGCTGTGAATAACGCTGTTAGACATGCCTTGGCTAGGTATATGCTGGTTACTTTAGCTGAGGAATTAGGGCTAGGTAAATACATTAAATATGACGAATCAACCATCATTGGTAGTGTTTATGGGAATTGGAGTAAATGGCTAAGTAGAGTAATCATTAACTTAGTTGGTTGCAGGTCTATGACTTGCATTGGTTCAATTATGTTTGGTTTGACGTATTTGGTGAGTCCTTGGTTCGCTAAGAGACTAAATATATTTATATTACACTAGGGTATTCGATATATTATGGGGCTTAAGGTCTTGATGACGCTTGGGTATTATGAGGGTGGTGGATTTACGACGGTAGTTAATAACTTAAGCAAATATTTAACTACGTTAGGGGTTGAGGTTACGGTAGCTGCTAGGGTCGTAAGGATTGAACCACCAAAGTATGTGAACCTCATTAAGCTAAGGCCGGAGGATTTACCAGTTGAAGGTAAGTATTATGATGTTATTCATATACACACATCATATCCGTACACTAAAGTTGCAATTGAGCATAATATACGTAACCTGGTCTTCACATGGCATGGCTATGCACCAACAATTTACGTACCCGGCATTAGAAATAAGGTCATAAACTTAGGCTTAAGATATGCATACAGGAGACTATTACCTAAGATACGCTTAATAACTTCGGTCTCTAACTATGCAAATAAACAATTAAGCAGGCTATTTGGTGTATCGGGTAGGGTTGTCCCTAATGGTATTGACCTTGGGTTATTTAAACCATGTCCAGAGGAAGAGCGTAAGGGTGATTTAGAGCATTATCCTGTAGTCTTAAATCTGACATCGTATAATAACCTTAAGGGTAGGGATATATTAATTAGGAGCTTTAAGGCTATTAAGCGTAAATATAGTAAAGCAGTCTTAATAGCTAAGGGAATAAATTATAACTTAGATGGTGTAATTAACTTAAGCGGCTACATGCCATATGAGGAAATTCCTAAGTTATACTGCAATGCAAGCTTCTACTTACTAACGTCAAAATGGGAAAGCTTTGGCTTACCAATAATTGAAGCATTTGCCACCGGTACCCCGGTCATAGCCTATGACAGGGATGATGCCAGGCGTGAGCATGTACTAAACTCGGGTGGCGGATTATTATTTAACAATGATGCATCATTACTAAAGGCTGTTGATGCAGTTTTAAGTAATTGGGACACGTACTCGTTGAAGGGTATTGAGTACGCTAGGAAGTTTGACTGGAGAGATATAGCTAGGAGATATCTTAACATATATGAGGAGGTGTTAATAGATAAGGAAGCATTATGATGGTTTCAATTGTGGTTCCAAGTAAGGGATGCAAATACCTAGGTTACCTGCTTACTGGCCTTAGGGATCAAAGTGTGAAGCCTAATGAGGTGGTTCTTGCGGTTAAGGAGTGCGATTTAAGGCATGTTGAGGATTTGTGCAGTAGAAATAACCTACCTTGCGCGATAATTGAGCAGAAGAGTGGCTACTTTACCCATGCCTTGAATATGGGTAAGAGGGAGGCTAAGGGTGACCTCATAATATTTACGGATGATGATGCAATACCCCTAGGTAAGTGGATTGAAAGGTACATTAGATTACATACCATGTACTCAAACATAGCTGGAATATCAAGCAGGGACATTTACTTAGACCTAAAAAACATGAAGGTGATGTCAACCCCAGACGATAAGGCAGTTACCAAGCTATACCGATGGGCCATTAGGCCATGGTTAGAAAGGCCACATCCATTATTGAGTAAGTATAGGATGGGGGTTTACCTGACTAGGGACCTCGATGTTGTCCATGGACCATTTATCCCAGGTAAAGAGTGCTTCTCGTTACCCTTCAGGGGCGTTAACATGAGTTTTAAGGCAAGCTACATCCATGATGCGTGGTTCCCAGAACATGAGTTGCTGAGGAGAGCCCCAGGTAATGAACAGTACTTTGGGATGCAATTAATCCTTAAAGGCCTGGACTCCATATATGTTCCAGGTAATCCTGTGCTTCATATAGCAAGGGAGGAAAGCTTATCAAGAAGCAATGCTGGTGAAATTAAGCTGGAGACTAGAATCATGAAGTCACTTTATAGAAAGCTAATAGAGGACATAATGGCATGAGAGTTGCATTAATATCCTCCGGCTTAGTGCCCATACCGCCAATTAAGGGGGGTGCAGTGGAGGAGTATGTTTACCAATTGGCTAAGCACCTTAGGAAACTTGGTGTAGACGCTATTGCTATGGATGCTAAGTGGGGCGGCAATTCGGTTGAGGTAAATGATGTAGATGGAGTGGAGATAGTTAGGGTTCCAGTGAGACCTTTGGCGCAGAATATCAAGAGGAATATTATCATGGAGCTCCAGTTTGGTAGGGCAGTGGGTAAATACCTGAGGAATGAGGAGGTTGACGTAGTGCATGCTAATACGGCATGGGCCGGGTTTGCACTGGTTATTAACCGCAATCAGCCACATAGGCTTGTGTACACGTGCCATAATCCACTGTGGCCCGAGGATAAGGTGCACCTGGGCGAGAGGGTTGTTAGGTTGGTGGAGGGCTTCACGATGAGGACTTCAAATGCGGTTGTAGCGCTCAATAAGACCATGTATAGGGCGATAGTTGAAAAGGCAGGTATTAATGGTGATAAGGTGGTGATCATTCCCAATGGCGTAGATGTTGATTACTTCAAACCCGGGTTAAGAAACAGCGAGCTCCTAAGCAAGTTTAGCTTGGAAGAGGGAGACTACATACTGTTCGTAGGCAGGGTCTCACCCGAAAAGGGAGTACATCTATTACTAAAGGCCTTTAGCCACATTGCCCAGGAGTCGGTTCACGTGAAGCTGGCCATTGTAGGGCCACTTACAGGCTCCTACTCAGCATCAGAAGCTTCACCATACGCCAGGGTAATTATTGAGTACGCTAAAAAGAGGATACCAGGTAGAGTAATTTTCACAGGCGCCGTAAATAGAGACGAATTAAGAGTACTATACTCCAACGCACACTTCCTCGTACTTCCGTCACTAGCTGAGGCATTTCCGATGGTACTACTTGAAGCCATGGCGTCTGGAATACCCCCAATAGGCTCCACGGCAGGTGGAATACCCAATGTAATAACTGATGGTGTAAATGGCCTATTGTTCAAGAAGGGGGATTGGAAAGACCTAGCGATGAAGATGCTTACGCTAATTAATGATGAAAAGCTCAGAAATAAACTAGCCGCAAAAGCCAGGGAAGCTGCAGTAGAGAAATATGGTTGGCAAGTTGTGGCATCAAGAATAAAGCATATTTACGATAGGATTATTACGTAATCGTTATGAAGGTACTGCATATTGCTCCCTTCTTCCATGGTGGAGTTGGCATAGTTGCTTTGAACTTAACTAAGGAATTTGCTAAAATAGGCCATGAGGTAATTCTCGAAGCCCCTATCTCGCCTCCGCATGAATTGAAGGATTATATCACAAGGTACTATGCCTTACGTAAACCAACCCTCCCAGATCCTTTCTACGCTATACAGTTCTACGTCTATAACAATGAAGCCATTAAAGACATTGTAAGGCAAGAAAAGCCCGATGTAATACTTACTCACGGCCCTTTAGTGATTATAGCTAAGGCTGTACATGAGGTTCCAATAGTTTCCGTGATCCATGGTACATACGCCAACGAGGTCAGGTGGATGTGGTATCACCCGGTGTTTGGCTTAGAAAGAATTAGGTATATCACTAGTATTTACACCACTTATCGATTCGATATGGCGCTCTACAGGTACATCACAAGACTAGGCAACGTACATCTATTGGCAGTATCTAAAAACACCAGGAAAGAGCTCATAAATGCTGGGGTTCCTCCCAGCAAGGTTTACGCGGTGCTGAATGGCGTTGATAAAGAGTTATTCAAGCCCATCAAGAGGGAGGATGCAAGGTCTCTAGTTGAGAGACTATTTAATATGAAACTGAGGGGTAAGGTTCTTCTGCATGTGAATCCTGGTCCTCTAAAGGGTACGCATATTCTGGTAAAGGCAGTTGCCATAGTTAAGAAGGCTTATGGAGATGACCTCACACTACTCATCGTTGGTAAGTTGGGACCTAAGTCCTATAGGGAATATGTAGAGGAACTAGTGAGGAGCCTAGGGCTTGTGGATAATGTTAAGATGCTTGGGTACGTGGAATATCAAAGGCTACCTATGGTTTACAGTTCTGCAAACTTAACGATAGTGCCCTCATATTCAGAAGGGGGCCCGCTCATCACGCCAGAGTCCCTTGCCTGTGGGGCACCTGTGGTTGCGACTGATGTTGGTGGGAACCCGGAGTACTTGGCGCTGGCAGGTATCGATGATTTACTGGTGAGAATAAGTAACTATGATTTTTCCAGCGACTTAGCTCGCAAAATATTGCATGCACTGGAAAAATACACAGCCCAGTACCAATTCAACGCAATACCATCATTCAACGAGATGGCAACTCAAATCCACTCACTCCTTAAAAAGCAGACAATATGATATGAGATTATCATGAAGATTCTCGTTATAGCACCTAACTATAAACCAGGTGGACCCGTAAATTCGTTATACTTCCTTAGGTACATTAATGGAAGCAAATCACTCTTCTACGCCAATGATGTTCTACCCAGGAGGATAATGCTTAAAATTTCCTCGGCCCTGAATAAGAGCCAAAGATTATGAGGACAATTATAGTAATCAATTTATTTAATGGTACAGGGGGTGGTGTTAGGGTAACTTTGCACATGGTTAATATTTTGTTGAGAAGAGGCTATAGGGTCAGGTTGTTTGCATTGGATGGACTTCCTGTTGAAGAACTAGATAGAATACATGGGACATCTCTTTCTACTTATTTAGGGAAATCTTTGACTATGAGGTATTATAATGCCAGTAAGGGAATATATTCATTTTTTTCAAGGCTCAGATTCTTTTCTCTTTCACATTATATTAATATGATAAGGGATGTAGTATCTAGATATGAGTCGGATTTAATAATATTGTTTGATGATATACCATCACTTGAATGGGATAAGGTAAGCAGCAATTTGGTGGTATATTCCCATTTCCCCTATGCGGCTCGTTTGTTATTCAATATTTATGATATGATTGATACAGAGAATGTAAATTATTTTGAAATCATTAAGGAAAGATTTCTTAGGAAGACACTTCTCTGGAGATATTTCTACGCAGGTAACATTAAGGATTGGGACATAAAAGTACTTGCGAATTCAACAATTACATCAATTTACGCCAAAAAGACTTGGGGTATTAATGCCCCTATTCTGTATCCCCCAGTGTTTACGCCACGGTCTATTAAAGTAGAGACTAATGGTGAAAAGAAAAATTTAATTGTTTCATTAGGTGTAATATCTCCAGGTAAATATCATGGAACAGTGATCGAAGCCTTCGCTATGGTTAAAAGAAGAACTAATAATTTAAAGCTGGCTATAATAGGTTCATTAATTGATAAGAATTATTATAATTATTTACTTAGGAAAATTAAAATATATGATTTGAAAAATGATGTATTTATTCTTACTAATGTAAGTGAAGAAAAGAAATGGATCGTATTATCTCAAGCAAAAATAATAGTTCATGCTAAGAGGTTTGAACCCTTTGGAATAGCCGCTGCTGAAGGCATGGCTGCTGGTGCAATACCTGTTGTATACAAGAGTTACACAAGTGGGTCATGGATTGACATAGTGAAGGAAGGTAAATATGGATTTGGCTTTAAAACTATCCATGAACTTTCAGAAATTATTTATAATATATTGACTTTTAATAGGAATGAGTTGAATGAGATACGAAAAAGCATATTCAATCGTGTAAACGAGTTCACATTAGGAAATTTTGAGCATAAATTTATTAATGAAATAGAAAGGATACCTTCGTGATTCATATGAGAAAGCTATATCTTTCACATTTACTATTCATTTTTATTTTATTATTATTTATCATATCGAGTTCTATAGCATTTTTGTGGTATAACTATTTATCATATATTATGGGCAATATTATTTTAAGTATTTATATAATATATTTATCAATAGTATATGCACGAAAAAATAAAAAAGTTATGATATTAATATTGATTATTATTCCATTTATCTATGGACTGCTTAATAATCTAGCTACCCATTTCTCAACAGCGTTAACATGGGATTTAAAGGCACAGGAGAATGTGGCATTATATATATCGTTGAATGGTCATTTTCCTGCGCCTATGGATGGTATTTATAGGCCTGAATACACAAGTTATCCTGCAGCATATATACTATTGGCGTCCTTAAATGAGATTACGACATTGCCAATATATTTATTGATGGAATTACCTATTCTTACTATTATACTTTACGTAATATTTTTATGGATAATTTTTGATATTTTTGAAAGAACAAATATATATCTTCACCCGCTGATAATTGCTATTTTATTCTCAACTTTTATATTTAATTATAAGCTTATATTTGTATTTATATATCAAAATTTTGGTATAATTTTATATATATTTTTGGTATATTTATTCTATAGAATGTTGCTTTTAGAAAATAATAGTTCGGAGATTTTGATAATGATAACGATACTTATGTTTACTGTTACTTTTTCGGTTTCGGATTCGGCAATAGCTCTTTTCATTACCTCAATTGGATTTTTCCTTTATTCCTTTACGGTGAAAAATAGAAGGATTATTTTTGTTTTTTCAGCTTTAGCCATGATGTCTATTCTCGCCTATTTGCTTTGGTATGTTACATATTTTGCAGTTCCACTGATTTCTATGATTAAAGCTATTATTGGTTACCTATTGAGCACAGGCGGTCCGGTCATTAGTGCTGGTATTCATAAGTATACTCCTTTGGATTATACATTACCAGAATTCGCACTCTATGTAACATTTTTATTCCTATTACTAGTGGTTGCGCTTGTTTCTTCCCTTTTCGGGTTGCTCAAACTCTTAAAGGAAAAGAAGTTTATGATATATCTTGCTCCTCTAATTATTATTGGATTATCATTCATTTTCTTATTTTTATTTACGCCTTATAAGGGTGATATGTCACTTAAATTATTGCCATTTTTAAGTGCAATTGCGACTTTTTCATTTATGGAGATAAGTAGAGAGGTAAAGTATATTAAAAATTATAAATTATTAAGTATAATTCTTGTGATATTATGTTCAATTATGATCTTGATAGGTTCTTCGATAAATGGAAATAAGGTATATTTTTCTGAAATATACGTAAAGTATGATATTTTTGCCGAGATATTGAAATCTATTCACTTAACACATATTTTGGAGAATAGTCAGGGATCTGGTATTGCAATTCTTGATTCACCATCACTTCCATATTACTTTATAAGAGATTACATTGTGCCTAGACTTATGGTATCGTATAATGTATTTGTGACTGAACCAAATATTCAATATTATAATTATACTTTGATAAATAATTTAAGAGAACCTAGGTTTGTTCTTATCCTGCAGCAGGCACCACCTTTTAATAATTCCATAGCAATGAATTACAATATCATAATTGGTGATAAAATGTATTTAGCTAAACTTAATAACGTAGACCTAGTATACAGCGTATATAATATTGGAATAGGGATACTCATCAAATAAAAATTAATAATAAAATAAAAATAATAAAAAGGTGATTTAAAAATGCCTGACAAAAACCATATGCTGAGAGTTGTAGCGGTGATGCATGGGTTAGGGTTTGGTGGTGCTCAAATAGCTACACTTGAGTTTATTAATTTACTTAGCAATAGGATAATGTTTAAAATTTTAACATGCGAAGAGGCTGTAGCTCAAATAGTAAATTCCCTTAAAAATAATGTAAATGTGGATGTATATAAGGTTCCATGTAGCGTCGTTATGGGTTATCCCGTAATGAGTATTGAAGGTATGAAGAAGCTTATTGATTGGGCTGATGTTGTATGGATAACTGACATAGAGTATTCCGTTGCTTCAAGAATAAAGAGAATTAGGAAAGTGCCTATTGTGGTGCATGTTCACTCCTATGCCTTAATATGCCCCTGGTGGGGTGCTTCCTATAGATTCAGTGATGTTTGTCTTGAAGGTTGTTCGGCTTGGAGGCTCATTGGTTGTAAGCAGGGGATAAATATGGAGCTTAGAAAGGTAGGTATTTTAGACGGTTTTAGGGCTAGGGCGTATTGGTTAATGGATTTTGTTAAGGGGCCTATGGATTATGTTAGGTGGCGTGGGTTGATGGGAAGTGTTGTTGATGATGTTGACTATTTCATAGCGGTTTCCAATGCAACCAAGGAGATTATCTTAGCTCACTTACCTGAGGTTAAGGGCAGAATTGGGGTCTTGTATAATACGATTGCTCAGCGTCCATGGCGCTACGTCTCAGCATTCCCGGATGAGCCAGGTGATTACATACTTTACGCTGGCGGGGCAAACCCAGTTAAGGGTCCTCACATACTGCTGAATGCCTTGAAAATATTGTTGAATGAGGGTATCGATATAAGGCTTTACATGACTGGTGCATCAAATTCGTGGTTGGAGGGTTTGGCGAGGAGGCTTGGTGTTGAGGGGTGGGTTAGGTTCCTCGGTAGGTTGCCTGATGCTGAATACTTCAGCATGATGGCTAAGGCTAGGGCTACAGTTTTACCCAGTATATGGCCAGAGCCATTTGGTTTAGTGGCTGCGGAGTCTATAAGCCTTGGCGTTCCTGTGGTAGGTTCTAATAGGGGTGGTATCCCTGAAATAGTGGGTAATTATGGCATCACCACTGATCCTACGCCAGAGGAGGTGGCGAAGGCAATATCAACAATTATAGAGCAAAGGTTTGATAAGCATGAAATGAGAAGGTATGCAGCACAGAAATTCGGAGAAGGTAATGCAGAAAAGTTCCTTCAAATCTTAAGTTCAGTTAAATAATTATAAACTGTCTTATAGGTAATACTTTAAAATACTTGCGTGGCTAATGATCATTAATGAGCACTCTTCGTAGGATTAAGGTATTACTTGCTAGTAGGAAATTGTTTCGTAATTGGTTCTTAGTTGGCATTAGGTATTACTTAACTAAACTCGGTCTTATTCACTCCATCAATATCAAGGTTATTTGCAAGGATGGTTCTAGGTCTATTATTTCAATGAGAGCTTATGGGGGCTTAGTTAACGATTATTACGATGGCTATATCACGAATTACGACTGCAAGGAAGGTATTGCTACTTACATGAATAAGGCGCATGTACCGATTAAGGAACTTGAAAAGAGTAGTGACATAGGGTTTGCTGTTGAGAACGGTTGGGCTTATGATTTAGCGAATAAATACTGGACTAAGAGCAATGTGAGGTTTAGGCATATGCATTGGCCTATTCTTGAGGTTTTTGATTTTGGTAATTACGAGGGAATTGATGTCAATGGAAAGGTAGTTATTGATGTCGGAGCTTTTGTTGGGGACACAGCAATATACTTTCTCCTTAAGGGTGCGAAGAAGGTCATAGCTATTGAGCCTTTACCTGCTAATTACGAGGAATTGCTCTATAACATCCATCTCAATAACATGGAGGGAAGAATTATTCCGATAAATGCGATGGTAAGTAATAGGCACATGATTGTGGAGGTTCCAACAAATGTGCCCATAGATATAAGAGGCGGTTCAATAAATGAATTTAAGAGACATGGCGCAGGTGATTATGTAAATATTGAGTCAATAACCCTCAGCGATGTAATTAATAAATTTAAGGTTAATCCTGCTAATGCTGTACTTAAGTTAGATTGTGAAGGTTGCGAGTATGACATAATACTCAATGATTATGAGCATGTTAAGTTATTCAAAGAGGTTATTTTTGAGTACCATGCATACGTAACCAATAGATCCGTCACCGAGCTCATAAGCGCTATTAATAAGGACTTCAGTTGTCAATTGATGAACAAGGAATTCTATAAAAAATACTTCAATAATTATACAAAAGATCAATTAGGCTTGATGAGGTGTGTAAGGAATAGATAGTAATGAGATCCTTCGTGTTATTAGACATTGCATTAGGCCTTAATGAAAATTTGCCATGGCTATGTCTCTGGTTCTCTGAGGCCCAGGTTCCTAGGGTACACTGGTGCACTGAGACCCGAGGTACTTGGTTAAACCGGTGAACCAGGTAACCCTAATTAGTCTCTGGTTGTTTTTCAATTTGTGGGTAGGAGGGTGTTGAAGGTTAGGGTTGGGGAGGAGCTTTGGAGGGCTCTTCACATTGAGTCGCTTAGCAGTGGTACGCCAATCTACGCAATGGTTAATGATGCCGTTGTGGTATACATGGCTCTTAGGCATGGTGACGTGAAGTTAATTCTAAAGCCTGGTGTTAGGCTTAACTTAACAACCCTAAGCCCCGAGATTATTATAGCTAAGCCTGAGGGTAACCATGAGACTACTCGGACGCAGGGTGAGTCTAAGCAGGTTAGTGAGACTGCGCCAACTCAGGTTGAGACTAATGCCCCAAGCTTCCTAGTAAATAACCCATGGTTAGACATAATTAGGCGGCGTAGCTAGCATGAGTACGGGCTAATTAGGAGGTGTAGAGTGGGGTAGTGCTTCTCAGGTATGAGGCATGCATGCCCCTTATGAAGACTATTAAGGCAATGCAACCGGCATTATGGTAGTGTCAGCCTAGTGAAACTGCGCCTTAATCTTCTCCATCCTTTTCGCTCTTAATGAATAATATATCCTCCACGATGTTTCCTAATGGCCAGTTACCCATTTTGTTTACAAAGGTTAAATTGTTTATGGATTCGCTGAATCGTGGAAATCGCAACCAGCCTCCAGTAGGCAATAGATGGTGGGCTGTGGGTGAAGTACCATTAAAAGTATCATTGCCTATATAGGATATTTACCCTATTTTTAAAGCCCTATCAATTTTTAACCCATGAAGCGATTAAATGAACCCCACTGCGACACCAGCCTCACCCCTGTTGCGAACTGTGCGAAAATGCGAATCCATAAACAATTAGGAGTTTGACCGTGAATTTAAGCTACATGTAAAGCTTAATTGTAG
>JAPWUH010000022.1 GCA_028275645.1 Caldivirga sp. | reverse complement strand
AGACCTAATGGCCAGTAGCCTCTCCTTCCTATTCACCCTCTCCCAAAGCCTCTTCTCAACCTTAGGCGGGTGGGCCCTCCTACCCTTAACGACGTTTGGGGCTATCCTAGCCCTCGGCCACAGGTTGCCCTTAATCCTAGGTACCCTGGCTAAACCCAGCCCTGTCCCAAAGCTAACCGCCGATGTCCTTAAGCCAGCCTCAGGGTCCGTGCCCTTGGGCTGCAGTCTAGCCGTTAATGCGCTTAAAACCGCCCTCCTAATCACATCCGGCCTTATCAGCGTCTTGAATTGGGGCGGTAGCTCAACCTCCCCCACGACCTCTCCGTTGAGGTTGAGTAGCTTAGCCTTAGCAGGGACCTCGTATAGGTTCCTTAACAGTGGGGATAGGTCTATGCTCACCTCAACTCACCCCGCTAATACCCATCGTGCTTACCCACGTTATGTTGGGTGCCTGAACCTGCCTAATATCGTAGCTGAGCGGTGGCCTGATTGGGTACCTTAGGGCTATGAGCCTCTTGACCACACCAGGCACTGAACCTTCAACAAGGATGTAACCACTCTTGATGATGCCGTAGTGCTTGAACCCACCCTTAGGCGTCACCTCGGCCCCGTTGTCACCTATCTTAAGAATCCTCTTATTGTACTCGGTACGCCTTTGGAAGCCCAACTGCCCCATCCTGGGTTGGGTGAACATGACGGCCGGCTTGGGGCCTATTGTACCAGTCCTCCTCGAGCCCTTCCTATGCTTATGCCACCTAGGCAACTCCTTAACGCCGAACCTCTTGATGACACCCTGGGTGCCCTTACCCTTAGTCACCCCTATCACATCCACCAGTTGACCTGGCTTAAACACATCCGTCGGCTTAACCTCCTTACCCAACAACCCTAGGGCGTACTTAAGAACCTCATCAATGGCCGGCACCCCGCCTACCGGTATCTCCAGGACCTCAGGCGTCTTCTTACCTATGCCAGCCTTGTAGGGTTGCGTCATGGCTATCACCCTAACGTACTTTATTAAATCAACCATGCTGTTCAACTCCTCAATAGCCTTATCCACGTCAAACTTCTCAGGCAGGGTCGGTATCCTCCTCCTGAGGTACTTCTTAACCTCGTCAGGTACGTTGAACCAGGCTTCACCAATACTCCTAAACTCGGCCTTAATGGGGTCAACACCGTATGCCCTCACGCCAACCACGTAAAGTGGGGGTGTCTCTATGACGGTGGCGGCCTTCACAAGCTCCTTACCGAAGAATGGACTTGTCTTCCTATCATCAACAACTGTGACGTGAAGCATCCCAACCTTATAACCCACGAAGCCCAGTAGCGTTGGCTTACCTAGGTCTACGTCAGGCCAGTTACGTATCCTAGGCACCATGTCCCTAGCCCTCTTCCTAGGGTAATAAGCCATGGATCCCCTCCTAGGTCTATGAATCTTCAACCCCACTATAACACACCTTAGCGGTGGGCTAATGAACGTGGCCTTTTTAAGCTTTATAGATGATGAGGATTAGCCACGGCACCCATCCCTCACCATTACGGCAATTACGGAAAACGCATTGGCCACTGGTTATGTGAAAAGGGCCCGTTAGGTGGGGTTTAAGGTATGCTGAAGAGGCGCTGTTAATGGGGAGGGGTGCATTAGGCATGTGCGTTTCATTGGCGTGCTGTTTAGCTTAAAAGTTTAAGCTAAGTAATAAGGCATATTAATCAACGGGTGCTAACCCTCCCAGTGAATGTTGAGGATTTGCCAATACCAGGGGTGCTTAAGGAATTCCTGGTGAGCAAGAGGGGCATTAGGACCCTCTACCCACCCCAGGAGGAGGCTGTTAGAGCTGGTTTACTTAACGGCGAGAACCTGCTAATGGTGTCGGCCACCGCGTCCGGGAAGACCCTACTGGCCGAGGTGGCTGCGGTCAACAACGTACTGACCAACGATAAGAAGACTATCATAACCGTACCGCTTAAGGCGTTGGCCTTTGAGAAGCTCAACGACTTTAAGGCCTACGGTGAATTGGGCATTAGAGTTGCCGCCTCCACTGGTGATTACAATAGTGAGGATAGGTGGCTTGACTCCTATGACGTGGTGATAACCACCTATGAGAAGTTGGATAGCCTACTTAGGCTTAAGCCCAGTTGGATATGGGACGTTGGCCAGTTGATAATAGATGAGATACATTACGTGAATGATGAGGAGAGGGGGCCGATAATAGAGTCCATAGTGGCCAAGTTGAGGATGCTTAACCTAAGACCCCAGTTAATAGGCCTAAGCGCAACGATAGGCAATCCCGAGGAACTGGCCAAGTGGCTCAACGCAAGGCTCGTTAAGTCAGACTGGAGGCCTGTAAACCTGAGGGAGGGTGTTTACTATAGGGGTGTCGTGACCTTCGTTAATGATGGTGAGAGGCGTGTTGGTGGTCAGGGTGACCCATTAATCAACCTAACCATGGACACACTCAACGAGGGTGGGCAGGTGCTTGTCTTCTCATCCTCAAGGCAGGGGGCTGTGAGGATTGCCAGGAGGCTAGCCGAGTACATATGCTCATCACCCGTCAGGTACATTGACCCTGAGGAGGCTGGTAAACTGGCCGAGGATGTTAGGGAGGCCTCGTCATCAAGGATACTGGCTGATGAATTAACCAACCTGATAAAGTGCGGCGTCTCCTTCCACCACGCCGGCCTTGAACTCGAGGTTAGGAGGATAATTGAGGATGGCTTCAGAAAGGGGGTGTTGAAGGCCCTCGCCTCAACAACGACCCTGGCGGCGGGTGTTAACCTACCTGCACGTAGGGTTATTATAAACGAGTATAGGCGTTACGAACCGGGCTTCGGCTTCATTGAGATACCGGTCATGGAGTATAAGCAGATGGCTGGTAGGGCAGGTAGGCCCGGGTTAGACCCATACGGTGAGGCCATAGTGGTTGCCTCAAGTAAGGATGAGGTTGATTACATAATCAACAAGTACATTAAGTCGCCGCCTGAGTACGTTAGGTCAAACTTCATGAACACCGCATCGCTGAAGTTCCACATACTCTCAGCCATAGCCAGTCAATACGCTGAAACACTGGATGACCTGGTCAGGTTCGTCTCAGGTACATTCGCCGGTTCACAGGGTATGTTCAGCAGTATTCAGGTTAACTCAACTAGGAGGATGATTAGTAGGGTTGTTGATGAACTGGTGGACTACGGCTTCATCGTTAAGAGTGGGGATAGGTTCGAGGCCACTGAGATCGGCTCGGTGGTTAATAGGGTTTACCTAGACCCAGACACAGCACACATCTTCATACTTGGCCTAGGCAAACTGGGAACTGGCGTAGACCTGGATGTGTACTCACTCATGCTCATAGTTAAGTCGCCCAAGGTACCTAAGGTTAAGGTCAAGAGGAGTGAGTTAGATGACTTGGCCCAGCGGGCAGTGTCAATGTGGGACTCAATACCCCTAAAACCCTGTGAGGGGGATGAGTTACTCAACTACCCTGAGGACTACGAGGACTTCTTATCGGAATTCAAGACTGCCATGGCTCTCCTGGATTGGATCAACGAAAGCAGTGAAGATAAGATAATGAAGCTCTACGATGTTCAGCCTGGTGATTTAAGAGTACTCTCAGACCAGGCGGAGTGGCTAGTGGGTGCGCTCCAGGAATTGGCCAGGACGCTTAAACTGAGTGGTGAAATTGTTAATGGGCTTAGGGCGCTTAAGTACAGGGTTAAGTATGGGGTTAGGGGTGAGTTGCTTGAACTCGTGGTTAACCTTGAGGGGGTTGGTAGGGTTAGGGCGAGGGCACTATTCAACGCAGGTTACAGGACCATCGAGGACTTGGCCAAGGCCAATTTAAGCGAGTTAACTAGGGTGCACGGTATTGGTGATAAGTTAGCCAGCTCCATATTAGAACAGGCTAGGCAATTGGTTAAGGAGGGTAGGGTGGTTAAGTTCGCTGAAGCAGCCATTAGTGGGCAGGGTAAGGGCGCTAGGGGTGGTTTACTCGACCACATACTTTAACACGGCCAGTTGGGTATAATTGAATGATGTTTATTAAGCCCTTGCTGCTTGTCAACGTAAAGCTTAAAATCGAACCCAAGCCGGTAATTGGGGATTATTATTGGTATGGAGCCTAAGCTTAAGGAGAAGTCGTGGGATTTAAAGAGGGAGCTTGAGTTACTTGAAATCTGGGATAAAGAGAGGGGTTCTGAATCAGGTAAGGGGCGGGGGATTCGTGAAGGCAAAGTCCTTGTAATAGACACCCCACCACCTTACATGAGCGGCAGACCCCACATAGGTCAATTCGCCACCTACGCCCAAATGGACATGATAGCCAGGTTCTACAGGATGAGGGGCTACACCGTCGTCTTTCCCTGGTACGCCGACAGAAATGGCCTACCCGTTGAGGTGGAGGTTGAGAAGAGACTTGGCAGGAGGATGCAGGACGTGCCCAGGGAGGAGTTCCTAAGGCTATGCAAGGCTCAACTGGACGAGTACGAGAGGGAGTGGGTTAAGGTGCTTAGGAGGTGGGGCATATCAGCAGAGTACATACCGAACGGTACCGATAGCGTCGAGTATAGGACGATGACCCAGGCGACCTTCATAGAGATGTGGAATAAGGGCTTAATATACGAGGCCGAGAGACCAACCATATGGTGCCCAAGGTGCATGACAGCCCTAGCCGAGCCTGAGGTTGAGTATAGGGAGGAAGACACATACCTAAACTACATTAAGTTTAAGGTTAAGGAGACAGGTGAAGACCTGATAATAGCCACCACGAGACCCGAGCTACTGGCCGCAACCGTGGCCGTGGCCTACAACCCAGAGGACGAGAGGTACAGTAGGTTAAGGGGTATGCACGCAGTCGTCCCACTATTCAACCAGGAGGTCCCAATAATACCACACCAGTCGGTTAAGAAGGAGTTCGGCACAGGCGTTGAGATGATAAGCACCTTCGGCGACACAAGGGACTTAGCCATAGTAAACGAGTTGAGACTCCCCGTTAAAATAGTGGTCACCCAGGATGGTAAGTTAAAGGGCACAGGCAGGTACGATGGGTTAAGTATCAGGGAGGCTAGGGAGAGGATTGTTAAGGACCTTGAGACGGCTGGCCTACTGGTTAAGAGGGAGCACCTTAGGCATACGGTACCCGTATGCTGGAGGTGTAAGACCCCCATTGAGATAATAGTAACCAGGGAGTACTTTGTCAAGCAACTTGAGTTCAAGAGTGAACTACTCAAGGTTATCGAGGGCATGAAGTTCATGCCCCCTGAGTACAAGAAGGTGCTCATAGACTGGGTTAATTCGCTTAAGTTTGACTGGCCGATAAGCAGGAGGAGGTATTACGGCACTGAGATACCCATCTGGTACTGCGTTGATGATAAAGGCAATGCAAGACCCATATTACCGAACCCGGGCAGGTACTATAGGCCGTGGGTTGATGAACCACCAGATGAAGTTAAGGAGAAGTGCAGAGATGGTAGGCTGGTGGGTGAGGATAGGATACTTGACACATGGTTTGATTCATCAATATCGTGGATGTACGCCTCAGGGTACACTAGGGATAAGTCACTGTTCAACGCCGCCTACCCAGATGGCATAGTTAGGCCCCAGGGCTATGAGATAATAAGGACCTGGCTATACTACTCAGTCCTCAGGGCAATGCACCTATTCGGTAAGCCGCCGTTCAGATACGTCAGGATCAATGGCATGGGGCTTGATGAGAAGGGTGAGGCGATGCATAAGTCCAAGGGTAACGTAATAGATTCACTAGCCCCAGCCGAGAAGTACGGTGCGGATGCGGTCAGGTTCTGGGCTGCCGTGGCCGGTAGGCTTGGCTACGACTTCAGGTACAGTGAACACGTTGTCAAGACAGGGAAGGACTTCACTACCAAGCTGTGGAACATAGCCAGGTTCATATCGCAATTCCCCGAGGTTAACGATGGGTATGAGCTGACCTACCTAGATAAGTTAATCCTCAATGAGCTTAATAGGGTTGCCAGGGTTTACATTGATGGCTTAAGCAGCTTCGACACCTACGAACCGACAATGGCCATTTACGAATTCCTCTGGCACGTCTTCGCCGACCACTACATAGAGGCTGTCAAGTCTAGGGCCTACAACCGCGATGGGGCATTCACAGAGACTGAGCAGAGGGGTGCCTGGTTCACGCTGCATAGGGTCCTCGACTACTCACTGAAGATGCTGGCCCCAATCATGCCCTTCATAACTGATGCAATATGGAGGAGCATACATGGTGGAAGCATACACAATGAGCTCATCGAGGATCCTGAGGGTTATGACGAGTCAATGGGTAAGGTGCTTAAGCTGTTCGTGAACCTCAACAGCTCAATATGGAGCTTCAAGAACAAGATGAGGCTAAGCCTAGCCGAGAGACTTAACGCAGTGGTCTACGCGCAACCTGAACTTGAACCATTAAAAAGGGAACTTGAGAGTATGCATAAGGTCAGCTTCAGCTTCATTAAACCACCCAGTGAGGCTGTTAACATAGGTGAGGGCATCTACGTACTTATGCTTAAGGGTTAACCAACATGGGTAAGCCCATTTCCACTCCATGATCCTTAAAAGCACACCTACCCTAGCCAATTCTCGACTTAAACCAACCGGCCCATTAACACTACCGACTATCATCACTTATCTTTCACAGGTTCTGTGGGGTGCTACTAACTTAGCCATGACATCGCATGTAAGTCTCGCTCTTTAGGGTGGGGTTGCGCTACTACGTGGGTTTTATAGCAATGGATTTATTAATTCCAGCTTTGTTAGGATGGTTAGTGCTTGGGTTGGTGCCCCCGGGAAGGGGGCTTCCCTCCGTCAGATGAGCCAGTGGGCAATAACCCACCACTCACCACCAACCCAAGAACAAAACCAACAACCCCAACAACGAAACCCCACCCAAAAGAGCGGGAAGGGGGTCATATTAGTATTTCATGCATTTAACCACTATGAAATACCTTTAAACATGCTAGGTTTAATACAGATACGCAGTTTTCCTTATTTTACACACAGGTAATGCTTTTTAAGCTTCCCATTCGTCCGATTAATCATGAGCCTTAGCGAGCGTGAGATTAGGGAGGTTAGGGAGGAGTGGGATTCCCCCATAGGCCGGTTGAGGATTTGGAATGTGAATAGATTTGAGGAGCTTGGGTTTAAGGTGTCTAGGTTACCGATAAGCATTAGGATACTGCTGGAGAACGTGGTGAGGAATTACGACGGTAAGGTGGTTAAAGTTGAGGATGTGGAGACTCTACTCAAGTGGGATCCTAAGGCCCAGTACCCCAAGGAGATACCATTCATACCAGCTAGGTTAATTCTACAGGACTTCACAGGGGTTCCACTTGTGGCTGACCTGGCCGCTATGAGGGATGCAGTGGCTAAGCTGGGTAAGGACCCCAAGGTCGTTAACCCACTCATACCCGTGGACCTTATCATAGACCACTCAGTCCAGGTGGACTACTTTGGGGTGTCCGACGCCTTAAGGTTGAACATGGAGCTTGAGTTTGAGAGGAATAGGGAGAGGTACGTGTTCCTGAAGTGGGCTCAATCAGCCTTCAGCAATTTCAGGGTTGTACCACCCGGTAAGGGGATTATACACCAGGTCAACATTGAGTACCTGGCCAAGGTGGTCTTCGTCAACACCACCAATGCCTCAGCCTACCCAGACACAGTGCTCGGTACGGATAGCCACACCACCATGGTTAGTGGTATTGGGGTTCTTGGGTGGGGTGTGGGTGGTATTGAGGCTGAGGCCGTTATGCTAGGCCAACCGCACTACATAACCGTACCCCAGGTGGTTGGGGTTAAGTTAATTGGTGAACCTAGGGAAGGCGTCACGGCAACCGACATTGTGCTTAACATAACTGAGTTCCTTAGGAAGAGGAACGTGGTTGGCAAGATCGTTGAGTTCTATGGCCCAGGCATTAAGGCGCTCCCAGCGTGGGATAGGGCAACCATATCCAACATGTCGCCTGAATACGGCGCAACCACGGGCCTATTCCCAGTTGATGAATTAACCCTAAGCTACCTAAGGCTAACGGGTAGGGATGAAGCCCACGTTAAGCTTGTCGAGGAGTACCTTAGGCACGTTGGCCTGTTCTACACCGACGACTATGAACCAACCTTCAGCGAAAACTATCAATTTGACCTAAGTGAGGTTGAACCAGTCATAGCTGGCCCAAGGAACCCTGATGAGAAGATACCCCTCAGGTCCGCTGAGGCAATGGTCTCCAAGCTTATTGATGAGTACGCCAACAGTAGGGGTGGTAAGAGGAGTAGCTTAATTAGTATTAACGACGTTGAGGTTAAGTTGAGTGATGGGGCAGTTGTGATAGCCGCCATAACCAGCTGCACGAATACCAGCAACCCAACGGTCCTAATTGGGGCTGGTTTAATGGCTAAGAAGGCTGTTGAGAAGGGGCTTAAAACCAAGCCCTGGGTTAAGACCAGCCTAGCCCCAGGCTCAAGGGTAGTCACTGATTACCTAACGGCAGCTGGCCTAATGCCCTACCTGGAGGCCCTTGGGTTCCATGTGACTGGGTATGGGTGCACGGTGTGCATAGGCAACACAGGTCCATTACCCGAACCTGTGGCTAAGGCGATTAGGGAGAACGACATATACACCGTCGCCGTTTTGAGCGGTAACAGGAATTATGAGGGTAGGATACACCCACTGGTTAAGGCGGCTTACTTAGCATCCCCAATGCTCGTGGTGGCCTATGCGCTGGCCGGTAGGATAGACATCGACTTTGATAATGAGCCACTTGGCTATGACCCAAATGGTAGGCCAGTGTACCTGAGGGATATCTGGCCAAGCATGGATGAGATCAACTCCGTGATTAAAAGCATGGTGACGCCGGAATTGTACAAGAAGAGGTACGCTGATGTGTATAAGGGTGATGAATTGTGGGAGGGGCTTAAGGCTCCAGGCGGCTTACTCTACCAGTGGGACCCATCCTCAACCTACATAAGGAAGCCGCCATTCTTCGAGGGCATAACCCCAGAACCACCGCCATTGAGGGATATTAAGGGGGCTAGGATACTGCTACTCCTCGGCGATAAAATAACCACGGACCACATTTCACCGGCAGGCTCAATACCACTAGACAGCCCAGCCGCCAGGTACCTAATGGAGAGGGGTGTTAAGCCCAGTGAATTCAACACCTACGGCTCAAGGAGGGGTAACCACGAGGTCATGGTTAGGGGTGGGTTCAGCAACGTTAAGCTCAGGAACTTCATGGTTGATAGGGACGGCGGCTACACGGTGCATTGGCCGGATGGTAAGGTGGCGACGGTCTACGAGGTTGCGATGCAGTACCAGTCTGAGGGCATCCCGCTGGTTGTGTTCGCAGGTAAGCAGTATGGCTCGGGGAGTAGTAGGGATTGGGCAGCTAAGGCAACCCTGCTGCTGGGCATTAAGGCTGTTATAGCGGAGAGCTTTGAGAGGATCCACAGAAGTAACCTAGTGGACATGGGGGTATTGCCGATTCAACTACCCGAGGGAGTAAGCTGGAGAAGCCTCGGGCTAACAGGCAACGAGGTGATTGATGTATTGGGTATTGAGGAAGGGCTTGAACCAAGGAAGAAGCTGAGGATTAGGATAACTAAGCCCAATGGCGAGGTTAAGGAGGTTGAGGCAGTGGCCAGGCTGGATAATGAGGTTGAGGTTGAGTACTACAGGCACGGCGGCATACTACCCTACATGCTTAGGAAGATTGCGTTTGGCTACTGAGCAAGTTAATGATGAAGATGTAATTCCACACTAGAGATTTAGGCCACCATGGGTTACGGTTTAAAACTTTAAAACTAAAGCTAAAAATAACCATGGCCGACAATGCCATAAGTGCCCTTGTTACATCTCAACAAGGCTCATGTTAATTATTTAGGCTTTAGCATGAACCTCGCGTCAACGACGTAGGAGCCCTTACCATTCTCAAGCATTATGACCGGGTTTAGGTCGGCCTCAGATATCTGCGGGTTATCCATCATTAGCCTGGAGAACTTGACCATTACGTCGACCAGTGAGTAAATATCCCTCCTCGGCATGCCCCTGTAGCCTATCATCAATTGGTATGCCTTGGTTTCCTTAATCATGCTTAAGGCGTCATCCTCAGTAATGGGTGCGATCCTCATCGACACATCCCTGTACAGCTCCGTTAAAACACCCCCCATGCCGAACAGCACCACCGTTCCGAAGATGCTGTCCCTTAAACCACCGACAATGACCTCAAGGCCGCCTTGAACCATGTGCTGAACCAGGTAACCGAAGACCCTGGCGTAGGGCGCAAGGCGCTTAACGTTACTACTCACCTCCTGGCATGCCCTCTTAACCTCATCATCACTGCTTACGTTCAGTACCACACCACCGACGTCAGTCTTATGCATTATGTCCGGGGAAATCACCTTAATGGCCACTGGGTAACCCACCTCATTGGCCGCCTTAATGGCCTCCTCGTAGTTGGACACAACCCTGTACCCTGGTGTTGGTATGCCGTAGGCCTCAAGTAGCTGGTAGGCCTCGTGGTCGAGGAGCTTAAACTTACCCTCAGACAGGGCCTTAACAACCAAGTCGTGGGTCACGTCACTCCACCTCTTCCCTGAGCATCCTCCTGATCCTACTATACTCAACCAGGGCCCACAATGCCTTAGCCCCCCTGTCTGGTGTTGCGTAAACAGGTATCCCATTACTCTCCAACGCGTCGTTAAACTTCTCCATTAATGCACTCCCACCGAAGGATACCACCACCATGGGTTTGCCGTACCTCTTAGCATCAATTATGTAGTTGACTAGGTTAGGTGTTAGCCCTGGTATCTGCATTAGGGCGATTATCAGAGCCATGTCGACGTAGCTGGTGGGTAGGATGGAGTCTAGGACTATCTTGTAGTACTCGTCTGTGGCACTCCCAGTGACGTCGACAGGGTTCCTGACTATGGCTAGGGGTGGTAGGTACTTCCTGAGCATTGACTGCATGGTCTCAGGTAACTCAGGGACCTCAAGGCCAAGCGTGGATAATGTATCAACCGCTTGAATACCCATACCACCACTATCCGTGAGGACCAGCACCCTCTTACCCCTTGGCAGTGGCTGCGTGGCCAGGGCCTTGGCTAAGTCAAACATCTCCCTAACGCTGTTAGCCTCTATCAAGCCGGCCTGCCTGAAGGCACCCCTGTAGATCTCGTAATTCCCTGCCAAGGCGGCTGTGTGGCTTGCCACTGCATGCGCAGAGGCCTTGGTCCTACCTGCCTTGTAAACAATGACAGGCTTAACCTGGGTAACCTTCCTAGCGGTCTCAAGGAACCTTAAGCCTTCCCCAGGGTACTTCAAGCCCTCTATGTACATCGTGATAACTTTTACGTTCGGGTTCTCGGCAAAGTACTCCAGCAGTTCGGACTCGCTCACATCAATCTTATTACCGTAGTTGACGGCAAGGCCTATCCCAAGCTTCCTCCTAGACGCCCAGTCAAGTATGGCCGCCGCCACAGCCCCCGATTGACTTATCAACGCTATTGGACCCTTGGGTGGCCTCCCCATCCTATCCTCGGGTAGGAAGAATGTGTCGAGCCCATTCTCCGCGTTGTAAACCCCTATGCAGTTTGGCCCAAGGATCCTAACCTTAGAGTCCTTAATTATGGACCTAACCTCATCCTCAAGTCTCTTACCCTCATCCCCAACCTCACTGAACCCACCGCTAATTATTATCAAAGCCTTAACCCCCTTCTTAACCGCATCTGCAACCACCTGGGGAACCACGGGGGCTGGGACCGCTATGACCGCTAAGTCCACTTCATCATCCACGTCTGTTAGGCTCTTATAGCACTTAACCCCATTTATGGAGTCGTACCTTGGGTTAACCAGAAATACCTTACCCTTAAACTTACCCAGTAGGTTAACCATTATGACGTAGCCTACGTGACCCTGCTTAGGTGTTGCACCAACCACGGCCACTGATGATGGGTGGAATAACGCATCAATACTACTCCCCCTAAGGCCTGATTCACCACGCAGTAACTCAGTAGCCATATAGCACTATATAAGCATCAGTGGTTTAAATATATTCCCGGCAATGCGAAGGGTTTATTATTAAAAGGGGGTTGGGGACCCGTTAATGAATCAGGCCAGCACTAGACTCAGTGGTGTGGATTACTTGGAATTCTATAGGGATGAATTAACCGACTACCACATATACAAAGCCCTAGCTAGGGTTGAGAGGAATGCCAAGAGGAGGAGAGCCCTTGAGGAGATAGCCTCAACCGAGTTGAGGCATGCCGAGTACTGGGCGTCGAAGGCTAAGGGAGCGGGTCAAGCAGTTAAGAATCCCCATACACCCATATTTAAGGTGATCTTCTACCTGCTGCTTAGGGTGATTTTCGGCCTTGCCGTGGTTGTTAGGCTTAGGGAGAGGGAGGAGGATGAGGCCATAGTTAGGTATGTAAATGCCAGAGACTCCATGAGGGATCCCAGCCTAGACGATATAATTAGGGATGAGGTTATCCATGAGGATTACTTCATAGAGGAGGCCACCCAAATGAGCACCCGTTTCAACAATGTAAGGGACTTCATATACGGCATGAGTGATGGGTTGGTTGAGGTTATGGCCGCATTAGCCGGGTTAGTGCCAGTGGTGACTAACCCTCTACTCATAGCCGTAGCCGGCCTGATCGTTGGGGTTGCTGGTACAGTGTCCATGACCATCGGCGCCTACATG
>JAPWUH010000068.1 GCA_028275645.1 Caldivirga sp. | reverse complement strand
GTTAAGAGCACTGGTAAGGTTTATTTACCTGAACTCCTAGGTAAGTAACTATGAAGCTTGAAATTGAGGCTTACATCACGGGGTGCAGCGTCTTCCTACTGATTAAACCTGAGCGCGAGGAGACTGAGTTTGGTAAGAGCTTGTGAACTCGCCGATGAGCATCTACGGTACGGTAACCAGTCTAGTGCACATATACAAGTTCACTGGGAGGTTAACCATGGAGGCCAGCACCCTACCCCCCTAGACTGGGCAACCGCATGGCCACTATAAACCTTTAAATCCAGGCCTTAACACGCATAGTTGAATGGAGGATTGGATGCTTCAACCACCCAGGGGTATGAATGACTGGACTCCTGATAAGTACTACTCACTGATGAGTATAGCACGCCGCTTCTCAACGGTGGCTGAGTCCTTCGGCTACAGCGCCATAGAGACCCCAGCCCTGGAGCACCTGGAGGTGCTTAAGGCTAAGGCAGGTGAGGAGGTGATTAATGAGATATACTACCTGAGGGATAAGGCTGGTAGGGAGCTTGGGTTAAGGTTT
The DNA here is from genome assembly GCA_028275645.1 of Caldivirga sp. GTDB lineage: Archaea > Thermoproteota > Thermoprotei > Thermoproteales > Thermocladiaceae > Caldivirga. The sequence continues at coordinate 5,913 of JAPWUH010000068.1, read as the reverse complement.
GACATGACTGTCCCAGTGGCCAGGGTCCTCTCCTATAGGCGTGATTTCCCAAGGCCCATTAGGCTTTACTACGTCTCAAAGGTCTGGAGGTATGATGAACCCCAGTTTGGTAGGTTTAGGGAGTTTTACCAATTCGGCGTTGAGCACGTTGGGTCACCCACCGTTCAGTCTGACGCCGAGGTGCTTGCACTGGCGGTCAAGGCGCTTGAGGCAGTTAACCTACCCCAGTTGACGGTTAGGGTCAGTGACAGGAGGATCATGGATCAGGTTCTTGAGAAACTGGGCATAAATGCCGCTAGGGATGCGGTGCTTAGGGTGCTTGATAAGAGGGGTAAGGTTCCAGATGAGGAGTTGGTTAGGCTACTGGTTAAGGAGGGGGTTGAGGAGGGTAAGGCCAAGTACCTGGTGGATTTGGCTGGTGTAAACACACCGATAGGTGAGTCAATTGATGAGTTGAGGAGACTGGGTATTAGTGATCAACTTATTAACTACTTCGAGTCCCTCTCAAAGACCCTAACCCACTATAACGTTGCTGATAGGGTTAGGTTGGATTTAAGCATAGTGAGGGGTCTCGACTACTACACGGGCTTCGTCTTCGAGCTCTACACGGATAGGATCAAACTGGCAGTTGGGGGTGGCGGCAGGTATGATGAATTATTGAGGATATACTCAGGGGAGGATGTGCCGGCGGTGGGTTTCGCAATAGGCATAGAGAGGGTTATGCTGGCCCTAGGCGAATTAGGCGACTCACAGCCACCCGTGGACTTCTACATATACCCCATGGGGCCTGAGCAATACGGCGTAGGTGTTAGGATAGCTGAGAACCTGAGGGGCATGGGGTTTAGGGTGGTTTTGGACGTAGGCAAACCCAGTCTCAGGTCAGCCCTCGAATACGCCTCTAAGATTAGGGCTAGGAAGTTCATCATAATTGGGCGTAGGGAAATGGAGAACAACGTGGCCAGGGTTAGGGATCTCGAAACCTGGAGCGAGGAAGACGTACCATTAAACAGGTTACTCAAACAGTGACGGCAAGCTATAGAGGCATTTATTTAAGAATCTCATGTTAACTAACCACATTAAGACCAATCATATGAAGTTTAAGGGACGTGGGCCACTATTAAAAATAAGCCCCTAATGCCTAGCAATTTATACGAGGGGTGAATCTCCATTAGCTGAGTAGTAGGCGTAAGCATCTAAATACTGTTCCTTGGTTAATTATGAGTAGGTCAAAGTAAACAGTGACCTCCTTTCCTGTTTTATACAGATGAGTTTTTCACTTTGGGTCTTGGTTATTGCCCCTCTTTGGGGGTTACTGGGCATCTTAACCCTGCTGCATATTATAAGATACTTCACCCCATACCCACATAGTGAAGTAACCCCACCCTAAAGGGCGAGACTTGACCATTATCGAGGGGATTAATAGGCAATATTTGTTAGTTAAAATAATATAGCTAGGGTGGCTAAGGCTAGGGCTAATAGGCCGAACCACTAACCCCCTCCCACCCAACTACATGGACCATTAATTAACGCAACGCTGAGAATTCTACCTCCCCCGCAATACACATTACCTAAAGAATATTTTACTAAAGCTAAATACCTTCTGCCTTCCTCTTGGTTTCCCTCAAGCCATCTGAGACCTTCCAAATCTCCTCCGCATAGCGCCTTAACTCGTTGCGTAGGTTGGCTAGGTCGGTTAACCTTGCCTTTAATTCACTGATCCTCCTAGCCATGGTTATTAATGGCCTGTAGACCTCGTTGTATATGGTAAGTGCCTCACCCTCCTTACCTAGGTAGATGCTCCTAACGCCACCCTTATCCCTACACTTAAGGTAGTAGTAATAGTACTTATCACCCACCTTATTCTTAACCCACGTCCTCTCAAGGTAACAGTCACCATACTCCTCGTAAAACCTAACCAAAGGCTCAACGACACTAAGCGCCTCCTCCAGCCTCTTTAATGAAGCCTCAACATCACTAAGCCTTTCCTCAATCCTAACCAACTCCCTTGCATCAAACAAACCCAGGGGGTCTAGTAAAGCTGCTGAAGCTTTCTTAGACTCCATGAATTAGGGTGTTAGGTAGCACTTTATAAACATTTTTCTACCTAACACCATTCATAAGACCCAATAATTAGAAGCCAAGCAGTTTAAGCATACATCATGCATGCAGTTATACTGCATTTCGTGAAATAATACATCAGTATTATGGTTTGGCATAACTTTGATTCACATTAGGCCATTATTCAGATTGCATTTTTCATGAATTTTCTCATTTTACATTAATTTTTAGGATCATCGTAGGTTGCGCATCAATTTCTTCATTACCATTCAATCTTTCATAAAATCATTAAAGGAGAAACAGCACATTAAATGAGACGCAGAGGCTACTTTAATGAAACCACCTAAAACAAATTGCAAATCTCAAAAATTATGCATGGGTGTGTAGTTTGCTTATTGATGCTAGTAGTTGATCTATGGGTGCATCCATTAATTCGCCTATTATGCTTCTCCTTATGTGTAGGTCATTCCTTATATCTGGCTGGTCGTTTATATTGCTGGGTATGACTATGTCCTTGACGTACCTGAACCTCCTCAGTACCCTTACCCCATTGCCTAAGTCCGCGGGTACGTAATCGAGGCCCATCACCACCACCGCAATGTCCTTTAATATGTCCTCTGGGTTTGGGGTTAATACGGAGAGTCTCCTAACCATCTGCTGGTAGTCCTCGGCGTGAAAGGTCGTTATCCCGCCGTGGCCCGTGGTTACTGCGTTTAGCCATGCCTTAACCTCCTCCGGCTCCCTAACCTCATTGACTATTACGTAGTCCGCCCCCATTCTGAGTGCGTGGGCTATTAATTCGCCCTTAGTTATTGGCCTAACCCCTAGGCCGAAGGACTTCCTCTCGAAGAGCTTAACCACCAGGTGCCCTGGCAGGTTCATCTCGTCGACATCCATTATGAGGACCTTCATGGCCTGGGGCTTAACCATCATAGCTATGGCGTTGGCCAGGCTTGTCTTTCCCGAACCCATAGGGCCTATTATCAATATGGGAACCTTATCCTCGGCCAGCCTCCACAGTAGGGCGGCTTGGTTAATGGTTAACATGCCTTGCTTAACCAATAGGGGTAGTGTCCATGGCCTACTGGGCAGGACCCTAACGTGGATGCTGATCCTCGAAACAGGCTCGGCGGAGACAGTGAACCTAACCCTGTACTCTGGGTCCGTTACCGAGACTAGGGGCATGTAGGCTGTTATGGGTGTCCTAGTCCTCCTAGCCACGTTAACGGCGATGTGGTTGACGAGGTCCCTAATGGTTAGGTTAACCTCGGTTAGCCTCATTGGAAACAGCCTAACCGGCCTAATGGCCTTAACCTCGCTTAACCTAACCACGCATAAGCCATAATCCCTATGGTTAACCTTAACGCCACCTGGGTCAATGTAGATGTCGGTCACGTCCTCGTCAATCAGTATGGGTGTTAATGGGCCATAGGCGTTAATCCACCTATCCACCACCGCCTTAACCAGGGAGTCGAACTTCTCGTCAAGCCTATGCCCAAGCCTAGTCAAGGCTAACCTATACCTCTTAATTAACTTGGCCGGATCCTTACCTAACTTAACCCACTCCTCGAAGAATGTTGGGTCAACTAGGGTTATGTAGCCTGGGACCTGGTCCACTGGGAAGACCTGAACCACATCACCAACACTCCTATACTCAATCACAGTCTTAATACCGAGGTTAGTTATGGTTTTGCTGGATAAGGCGCTGCCAATAGGTTTAACGATGGATACGTGCATTAGGCCAGGTTTACGCGGGTAACCTTAAGCTAAGTGTACGTAGGGTTAAGGCTGGTTAACATTACCCTACTTGTAGCTAGCCCTAGGGTGCTGCTTAAACAACAGCCTATGAATTGGCCTAGGTTAAGGAACCTTAATGGTGGCGTGAGGGGTGGTTTGTCCAGCGTGGTTGCAGCCCTAGTGGTGTTAATCATGGTTATTGTAATGGCATCACTTGCCTTAATCCTAATCAACCTATTCAAGTCCTACGACTACTCATCAAGTGAGATACTGAGCGTCGGCTTAGGTTCGCTGAATTGCCTCAACGGCACAGGCATGATTCCGGTGAGCGTTAATAGCGTAGTGATACGGGTGGGTAAGTACTGCGCATTGGTTACCGGCAATGGAACCTACTACGTGATCCACCCAGCCCTGGGTAGCCCAGGTTAACGTTTCCCAACGCCACTTGGCTTAACTATTGTGTAGAGACCGTAGAGGAGCACTATGAGTATTATGAACTCCACCCCGAAGGCCTCGTAGGCGTACCTATGCGGATACCCACCCCTATAGCCTAGGTAGGTGAACCCAAATACCACCATTAACAGTACCAGCGCCACTGCCCACATTACCAAGTCCCTAAGCCTCACGGGTCCTCGAGTGGATTGGGGTAATTAAGTGTTTTGCCGGGCGGAACATTTTTAACGAAGCTGACCTACCCAGCCCAGTGTCTAGTGTTAAATGGGCCTGCGTGGTCTGTGGTAGTAGGGATGTCGGCCTCATAATTGAGGGTAGGCCCTACTGCGGTAAGTGCGGCTCTAAGGTGATTAGGCTGCACATGTACAAGTTCCTTAATAGGCTTAAGCAGGAAAACTTAATAGACCCAAGCGTTAGGATACCTGAACCATGAGGATTATTAATCTGCTTCAAGTAGCGTTGGTGGCGCTACTTGGACTAACCGTGATTGCCCACGCCCAACAATGCGTACTAATGGTTAACACCACGCAGATCCACATGAACATCACCACCAACGCCCAGTTCGTTGATGTACATGCATGGGGTGTGTTGGGGATTAGGAATACGACAACCTGCAACCTGCATTACATCGCCTTCGGGTACTCATTACCCGGCATGGAGACGCTGCTTTATATTAATGCCGTATCCAACACCAGCGATTACATTGTAATAAACTACATTAATAAGGCTGGCTACGCCTTAACCTGCCTGGCCCTCAACCCCCTGAGCTACCGGAATGAGGTGGTTTACATAACCTCAAGTAGTGGCCGCGTAACGGCCTACTGCTCACTTGTGGATAAAGGTTCACTGACCCTCTACGGTGCGTTGATTGTGGTCCTGGTGTCCATAGCCCTAGCCTCTTCATCGTACTTCCTGATTAGGAGCCTCATAGATGTGCCGCGGGCTAGGTTTTAGTTACCTCAACCACCCATGAGGCAACCAGTTGGGCAACTCTACCTAGTTCACTCACCCAGCTCCCGTCAATTAGGGTTAACCTAGCCCCGTTAACCACTGACTTAACCGTGTTAGCCTCCTCAACAGGCGCGTTAGGGTCATTGATGCCGTAGATGAGTAGTAGTGGTTTATTAAGCTTGGGTAGGAGATCTAGGTAATTTATGATTCTCGGTGCTGAAACCAAGGCAAGCCCAATGAGAGCCTTAGGCATGAACTGGGTTACATAGTCTAAAGCCACCACGCCACCCTGACCCAGGCCCAGTAGTACGAAGCCTCCGCCCAGTTTATCCGCAATTAATGATAAGGCAGTTACCTTACCAGCCCTATTCATGCGTGTGAAGGATGAGGCGTCAACCACAATCACCCTAAGCCCCACCCTGGTGAATTCACCAGCGATGCTTAGAATGCTGTCAACCGTTAGGTTAACCGGCGGCGTAACCACAACAGGCACTCCCCCAACCCCAACCTCCAGGTACCTAACCTTAAGGGAACCCACGGTCACGTAACCCTCAGCAGTCACCCGCGTCATGTCCATCAGCCTTTTTAACTATTATTCAAAACCACCTAACTACCCAATTACCCCTACATTTGGCCCTGTAACCTACTTCACCCACCAACTCCCTACACCGTCGGGACTTGCCCCATCTTCAGGGCATTACTATTCGTCACCAT
>JAPWUH010000069.1 GCA_028275645.1 Caldivirga sp. | reverse complement strand
CCATGGGATTGACTTCCCGCGGAGGCGCAACCCTGAAGCACATTAACGGAACCCACCATCAGGCAAAACTACCTAACACCTTAATTATCTATGTGGTGGCTACTAAACAGTATTGGATTGGTGTTAGGTAGCAAAATATACAGATTTTGCTACCTAACACCAATTACCTACGGTTTCCTTAAAACAATACATCATACTAAGTAGATGGGCGTTATAATGGGGAAGCTTAAAGTGTTAGGTAGAATAATCTTCAGATTATTCTACCTAACACCACACAAAAGAATAGGTGTTAGGTAGCATCTTCTATAGATCATACCACCTAACACCTACATAACAGTAACCATAAGAAGCATTAGGTGAATTATCCAGGGTATAGTAGTTGCAGTTGAGGTAAATATGGGTAATACTCGTATAGTTAACGCGAGATGTTATGAAATGTATTAGTGTTAGGTGGTATGATCTATAGAAGATGCTACCTAACACCATGGTGATGGCCTAAGGTACCGTTAAGTATTGGTGTGGAATAGGTTATTCATTATATATTTTTTAGAGTTAACTTAGTTAGTACCTTAACGGCCTCTTCCTTAACCTTACCTGGGTTTATGCTCTTGGTCTTTAATTCGGTTGAGTTCACGAATATGAATATGTGTGGTGCTTGTTCCCATGCATTGTCAATGGCCTTTATTAGTGGTGAGGCTTCGTTTATGGGCATTAGGTTGCCGTCGCTGTTCCTTATTAAGGCCCCTATGTCGTTTATGAAGGATGCAACGGATACTAGTAGCCTACAGTCGCAGTTAAGGGCTCTCCTTAACTCATTGGCTACGCTTTGCCTGAACTCAATGGCCCAGCCCAGCCCCTTACCCTCAAGGTTCTCGTCGATGTACCTGTTCAGCATTATGGCATTGCCGAGTCCTAGGGTTGTTATGTAGTCCTCGTCCCTCTTCCAAAGGGCCCTCATGCTAGTCCTCCTATGCATAATTGAGTCCGCGTACTCCCTAACGTAGCCCTTTAGTAATTCACCATGGTAGGCGGCGCCTATGGTGACGTTCAGTTGATCATCGGTGTAGGTGTCTAAGTCCTTCTCACTTGGGTTCCCGTTTAGGAACCTCAGGGCCGCTTCCCTCAGCTCCGAGGCGATGCCCAGCGTCACGACTTGTTTAAACACCTCCCTCATCATCTCGTCGAAGAGGAGGACCTTGTGGTGCATGTAAACCCACTTATACAGGTTGTACCTAGCCAAGGCATAACCCTCCAGGAAGGCCTTAGCCTTATCGTCAAAGACCAGCATACCCTTACCCAGGTGTAGGTAGTTGACAAGCCTGGCTATGTCAATGGCCCCACTCCCAGACCCAGCCCCAGTGAAGTAGAGGTCCCTTAGCGTGTAGTCAAGCCTATCCGCATCAATACCCCCGGATATTATTGAGACTAGGGATTCGAGGAGCATGAGCTCATCGTCACTGAGCCCCTCCAGTAGCTTAACCTCAGGTACGCCTAGGCTTAAGGCTGAGTTACCGTACCTGGAAACTAACCTAACCCTCTTAACTAACCTGTAGAACGTCAACAACCTAAGCACACCGGCATCAACACCCACCATGCTGACCAGGTTCCTGAACCTCCCTGAACCCATTAACATGAACCCGGCAACCTCATGCTCCTTACCAACCCCGGTAAAGTAGAGCTGGGGCTCGGGCTTAACCAAGGGGGCTAGGTAACCGTCGAGGACGTGGGATAGGGGTGGGTGCCCTATGTCATGGTGTAGTCCGCCCATTCTAATGTACTCGATTAGGGCCCTCACGTTGTCATCATGAATACCTAAGTGATCCATCAAAGCCCTGAGGGTTTTCCCATCAGCCTCCCCAATAACCCTCTCCGACATTAGGGATGCAAGGTGCATCGTGCCCAGGCTATGCTCAAACCTAGTCCCCCTGGCTGATGGGTAAACGTAGTGAACCAAGCCATCCTGCAGAACCCTCCTAAGCCTCTGGACGTAGGCATCCTCATCAAGGAACCTGGCCTCATCCAGGCTCAGCCTAATCCAACCATGCACAGGATCCCTAAGCTCCTTCCAAGACACTAAGACAACACCCAAGTCAGCATTTATAAACCGTACCCTGAAGCTTAAGGGGCGGCAGTCCAAGCATAATGTCCAACACTACCCCAGGGGACAGGGCCACCACTCGTTAGGGGTAACCAATGGTGGGTATTAAGCTTACCTGCTGTGGATAAGCCTAGGCGAGGTTAGCCGATGAACCATTAATGAACACTCTGAAGAACTGGTGCGGAGTGTGTTGTGAGAAGCTGTTGAAATACTCCATTAAGCAGTAATCAATGCTCTTTTCAGAATAAATAAATTACTTCTTATAGTTATATAGAGCTTGCTTTAATGCTGATTAAGATTTGAACATAACTGAGAATTGCCATGAGTTTTCAGTTTAAGACCTATGATTATCATCCTTCAGCCCTGTGAGTGTGTTTTTAAGTCTGCTTATGTTTAATTGCTGTGAAGATTGGATTGATTGGTGGCGGCCCAAGCAACCTGTTTCTGGCTTGGTTGCTTAGGAATGAGGCCGACTTATACCTGATAGAGGAGGATAATAGGCTTGGCCTGCCCATGCACTGCACAGGGCTCGTCAGCGAGAGGATGGCCGTCACCCTTGGTTTAGGCTGGAGGGTGATCGACAACTACTACAGTAGCTTAACCATCACCAATAGCTTGAATTCCAGGGGTGTGCTACTTAAGTTCACTGGTAACAGGATAGTCATGTTGAATAGGCCTGGCCTTGAGGAGCACCTGTACAGTAAGGCGTCATTTAGGGGTGTGCACATGGGCGTCAGGGTCACTGAGGTGAATAAGAGGGGGGTAGTTAGGGGGTTTGGAGGCTTTGAGGGATCTTACGACGTGGTTGTCATTGGTGAGGGGGCTAGGAACGTGCTCAGTAGGATTACGCTTGGGACTAGGTTAAACACGGTGAGTGGGGTTCAGGCTGATGGCTACTCACAGTACCTCAAGGGCGTGGTTAACGATGAACACCACATAGTGGTCCTCTTCGGCGGACACTATAGTGGGAGGTTCTTCGCCTGGATAGTGCCTAGGGGTGATGGGGAGTTCAGGGTTGGCGTAGTCGACGACCCGAGGATCGTTGGCTTAAGGTTTAGGAAAATCATCAGAGAACTCAGGTTAAACCCAAGGAGGGTCTTTGGGGGGAGGGTGGTCCTGGGGGCTAGCAATGTTAACTATGGACAGGGCTCGGTGGCCGCTGTGGGTGACTCAACGGGCATAACCAAGTCGCTGACCGGTGGGGGTATTGTGACGGGCATGTTAACGTCCCTGATACTGGCCAGGGCACTCCATGAGCATTGGGGTGTTGGAGACCCGATAGCCGAGTACAGCAGGGCCCTGGGTGGGACGTTAGGTAGGTTAGCTAAGGCCTACTCGGCTCTTTCAAACATGCTGTACGGCAACGTAACCGTGGTGGAGGGGGCGCTTGGAGAATTCGACGGCATCGAGGTTAGTATTCCAGATTACGACAACCACATGGATGCCTTAATCAGACTACTGATGGCTAGGCCTAAACTGGGCCTAACCCTAGTTAAATACACCCCCTCCCTTAACATAAGCACCGTTAACCTACGCGACCTGGTCACCTCGTTATTTTAATCAAGCCACTCATCTCACTCAGTAACCTAGCCCCCTCACCAGCGCTGAACCATTTCCAGTAAGGCTCCATGAACCTTACCACCTCCTCAATCACGGCATTCTTAAGGTCCAGTGGGTGAACCTTACCCTGTGAGTAGTCCTTAGCCAACTCCTCAAAGGTCCAGTACTCCACCGTACCCCCATACTCACTGGGCCTCTTGACCAAGAAGGGCTCCCTCCTGGGCTCCCTGAAGGAGAATAACCTAGCCAACTCGAGGACTGGGTTATTCTCAATGACCTTGGGTGGGCAGTAGGCGTTCCTAATCTTCTCACCGATCTCACTGGGTGAGTCGTGTAGGAATATTGCGGTCTCCGGCCTCGACTTACTCATCTTAGCCTCAGATAGGTCGAGCCTACTCTCCTTACCTGTCATGGCCAGTGAGGGTAGTAGGTGATGGAGGAGGATCACCGGCTTAACAACCCTACCACCAAGGGTCAGGGGCATGAACTTAATCTTATCGTAAACCTCCCTGGCTAATACATAGACCTTCCTCTGGTCAACACCACCATGGGCTATGTGGGTGCCTAGGGCGTACACGTCTATCACCTGCATTAACGGGTATATTAGCCAGGACATCTTGGCAGTGTTTGTGAACACCCTACCCATTATGGTTAAGCTGTGCCTAACGTCAGATAGTGAAACCTGCCTAGCCAGATCCAGGACCTGCACCCAGTAGTCATGCTTATCCTCAACAAGCTGAGAGGCAAGTATGAAATCCACCGCATCAGGGTCACCACCAAGTATCCCTATCGACTTCCTTAGGGTTTCCTTGAAGTAGGTCACGGCGACCTTCCTAATAACCTCCAGGTCACCCCCAAGCTTATGGTTAAGCCACGAGTGCAGGTCAGCCAGCAGTATGGATACCTTAACCCCAGCCCTCTGCAGATCCACGACCTTGTACATGCTCACCACACCCGTGCCTATGTGGATGTAGCCTGATATTTCGAAGCCTATGTAGTGCTTAAGCTGATCCCCAGTCTCAAAGTAACTTCTCAAGTCCTCGACGGTTATAACTTCCTCTGTCGGGTACTTGAGGGCTAGGTTAACCTTATCCTCAACATCCATTGACTATACAGCTACCTTAGCCTTAATAAGTCTTCCAGCCTTAGCAACCATTAGTATGGGCCCTTAATCCGCAAATGCGGCTAAGGGCAACCATTACAGAGTAAAGCTGCTTTTAATCGTCATCGATAACAAAAGCTTATTGAGGTTGCGGTTTTAACCCACTTGTTATCTTGGTTTTTCAAGATTCGTAACAGCTATTAACCCTGGCGACAAGGGCACTGCCGTGAGGAGACTCAGGCAGACCACCAGGAAGCAGACAACAGTCTAAAAACCACCAACCACAGAGGTGGTAACTGTTAAATAGCTATTCATAGCAGTTAATCTTGATGCTCAACCCTAATGAGGTTAAGAGGATGCTTAAGAGGATGGGGATAAACGTCAATGTTAAGGATGTTAACGCATCAAGGGTCATCATTGAGCTTAAGGATGGCGGTAGCCTGGAGCTAAGTGACCCAACGGTTGTCCTCCTTGAACTACCCGGTGGTGTACTGCTTTACCAGGTTCAGGTTGATAAGAGGGGTGTTAAGGTTAATCAACCCCAGGTGACGCCTAAAATAGTGATTAAGGCCCAGGAACCCAAGTACAGTGAGGATGACGTCAGGTTGGTCATGGATCAGACAGGGGTTAGTAGGGAGGAGGCCATTAAGGCCCTTGAGGAGGCTAACGGGGACTTAGCCGAGGCCATACTGAGGATCCAGAGGTCTAAGGGGCAGGCTTAGGTTAACCATGTTTTAGCGTAGGCGCAGTATTCACGTAGGGGGCAGTGGCTGCACCTTGGCTTACCCTTAAGGCACCACACCTTACCGACGGTGACTATGCCCGCATGGAATAGCTTATACTCGTAAAGCCCCCTCGGCAATGCACCCATCAACCTACCCCTCAACTCCTCGTAACCACCGTTAAAGGCCTTGTCAACCCTCCCAAGGACCCTAACAGTGTATGCTGACACCGGGATTGTTAACCTATTCAATGCGAAGAGCATTATTGAATCCGCAGTCTCGTAGCCTATTCCCTCAATTGAGAGTAGGAATTGCCTAACATCATCATCGCCCATGCCGCCCAAGGCCTCCAAGCCGCCTATGCTTACCACACGCCTAGCTGCATTGATAACCCTCCTAGCCTTAGTGAACCTGAAGTTGATGCCCGTCAGCATGTTGGCTAGCTCACCGTAGCTCAGCCTGGATACCTGCTCCAGCCCACTTAGGCCTAGGCTCCTCAACTTAGCCATAACCCTGGTCACGTTATCCCACCTGGTTTGTTGAACAAGCATTGCGGATATGAAGACCTCGTCAGGGCTCTCCAAGCCACCCCACCACCTTGGTGACTGGGGTTCGCTGATGAACCAGCCGTTCTCAGCCAGTGTACTGGCTATGCTCTCAAAGGCCTTGAGTAGACCCTTGATGCTGAACATTCAGGCACCCGCCCATTAGGGTGCATAGGGCTAGTGTTAGTTGGCCAATGTTACCAATATCATATTTGACGGGGGCGACGTAACTCACGT
>JAPWUH010000021.1 GCA_028275645.1 Caldivirga sp. | reverse complement strand
TATATACTCCTCACTGGACTCCTCAACCTCCTCTTCCTCCTGCTCCTCAAACTGCTCAAGCTCATCCTTATCCTTAGGCACGTCCAGTTAAACCCTTAGAAAGTTAATAAGGGTTTCAGTTTAGGTTAATGAGTTAACGCCAGCAGGCTGTTACTTGATTAAGCCGCCTGAACCATCAATAACCATAACAACCAGGAGCCAGTAACCTATCAATGACATAATAACATAATTTCTACTAGAATTTTTCACTAAGGTCTAAGTAGCCTTGTTGATGGTGAAATCTCGTGGTAATGTCTAAGTCCTACCTTTAACGCTGAATCGTCTCCAGCATTAAGGATACTTAGATTTAACATTTAAGCACCTTCGAATGAGGGTTTACCGAGCCGAATGGGGTTATGTTTAAATAATAGTTTACGAATTCACCTCCACATAATGGTTGACTGTGACTTAATCGACCTGTACTCTGTGGATCCTGATTCAAGGCGAAGAATCCTTAAGTACATTGTTGATAAGGGTATTAATACCTGGGATTTAGGCTTCTCGCCTGAGTATGTTGACGCAGCCCTGAGGGGTGAGGTTGAGGTTAACAACATGCTCCTGTGCGCCGCCTTGAGGTTCATGGACCTTGACGAATTGGTTAACGTAATCGGTAATGTGCCTAGGATGGCCACCGAGGAGGACTTGATAAGGGTCATTAGTAGGGCTAGGAGGGATGAAGCATACAGGAAACTGCTCCTAGAGGCTGTCAGTAGGCTTATCGGGAGTGAACAGATTAGTGGGGGGAGCATCGGTGTGGTGGATTACGTTAAGTATAAGCTACCTGACATAGCCCTCACTCTAGCTAAGCTTGAAAGGAAACTACCTCAGAGGGTTGTAGGTGCAGTACTTTGGACCATAAAAGTCACCTTAATGCTATTCGCCGAGCTAATCTTCGCCTTAGCCATAGCGTTCTTCATAATACACGCCGTGCCTGGGGCAGGCCCCATAGTAGACCCAGTTAACAGTTACCTACGCTTCCTAACCATGGTGCTTCACGGCAATCTAGGCTGGTCGAGGACATATGGGGCGCCTGTTGCCGAGATAGTTGCCCTGGCGGCGCCATGGACCATAATAATAGCCGCCGTGTCACTCACCTTAGCCTTCATGACCGGTTACATGCTTGGCCTCCTCAGCGCATCCAAGTCGGGTATAATAGACTCCGTGATAAATGGCCTAGCCGCATTCACACAGTCAATACCGTCATACGTGATAGCGCTAACCCTGATAATAGTCTTCGGCGTCATCCTTAAGGTACTACCCGTAGCTGGCATAAGCTCCATGGGTGTTAAACCGGGTTTCAACATAGTTTACGTTTTTGATGTTATGAAGCACCTAATACTACCCATATTCTCGTATTACATCATACTGTTCCCAAATTGGGTCTTTATAACCAGGAGCCTGGCCTCAATGACCCTCACCGAGGATTACGTGTTAACAGCCCGGGCTAGGGGACTGCGTGAAAGGAGGATATTAACGTCCTACGTGGGTAAGAACTCAATTTTACCCCAGTTAACGCTACTGGCCTACTCATACGGCATATTATTCGGTAACAGCATATTCATAGAGTCCATGTTTGGTATCCCTGGGTTAGGGTACCTAATTAGTGTAACCGCAGGCACCTCAGACTACATGACAACCGTGGGGGCGTTCCTAGTCATAATAATATCAGTAATAGTGGGTAACTTCATAGCTGACTTAACATATGGATTAGTGGATCCAAGAATAAGGGGTGTTGTTTGAGGTTAAGAGCTGTTTAACTCACTCACCACTCAACCCCGACTCCTCTATTGACTTAACCATCGATAACGGTGTCGTTGACTCAATGAGCTCCCTAGCAATGTTGTAATACGAAGCCGCTAGTTGAAGCAGCCTCTGCTTGACATGGTCAATAGGTAGGGTGTAGTAGACGTACGTGTAGCCTCCTCTCCTGGTCAGTACGGCCCTCCTACCCACCAACCCAAGTTGAATAAGCTTCATCAGAGACTTCTCCACAGTGCTCCTCGACTTCCTAACGATGGTTGATATCTCGGATACTGTTAATGGGTCGTTGCCATCATTGTTCAGTAGTGTGTGGTATATTGAAACGTCTGTTGATGATAACTTCAGTATGCATCTAAGTATATACTTCAAATCAACGTTCTTAACTAAATCCTCAACATCAGCCTCTCCCAATTTATTTAGATACATCTAATCACCTAGTAAAGCCCTAGAGCACTGACTTATAAACCCTTCTCTTAGATAAGAATGCGGCAAACGCATTTATCCCAGCCTAACCCAGCTAAAGCGTGGATAAGCCAACAGTAGCCTCAGTTGGCAACCTTAACCTGGACGTATACTTCAGGATCCAGGCATTACCTGAGAGCGATAGCGCAGTTGAGGCCTATGAGGCTTACATAGGTGGTGGTGGGTCAGCTGCAAACTTCGCCGTACAGGTGTCAAGACTAGGCATCCGCTCAAGGTTCATTGGCGCAACCGGAACCGATATGATCAGTGACGCACTACTTGAGGACCTTAAGGATGCTGGGGTTGATATTACGTGGGTTAAGAGGATCAGTGCAGAGAGGAGTGGCCTCGTGGTTGTCTTGATCGGGCCTGATGGGGGTAGGAGGATGATTGAGTATAGGGGTGCTAACCTTGGATTAGCACCAAGTGACATAAACACTAACTCCCTCAGCAACGTCAACCACCTCCACCTGGCCACAAGCAGATTAAACATAATTGAAGCCGGTGTTAAACTAGCTAGGGAATTGGGCATAGCGACGTCAATCGACGGTGGGGCTGGGTTGGCGTTAAGGGACTTAGATGTATTAGCACCAGTGGTAAGGGGGGTGGATGTCTGGTTCATGAATAGCCTAGAGGCCAGTAGACTAGCTGGTGTTACGGACCCGATTTCAGCCGGGTTCAAGATACTTGAAAAGGTAAACGTTAATGAACTGGTTGTAACAATGGGGTCGAGGGGAGCGGCATCATTCAGCAGTGAGGGGGTTAAGGTAGTTGAGGCATTTAGGGTAACACCCATTGACACAACCGGTGCCGGTGACGTATTCGCCGCATCATACGTATTCGCCAGGTTAATCGGGTTGGATAGGGATGATAGGTTAATATTCTCAAATGCCGCAGCGGCTATCAAAGTCACAAGGAGGGGGGCTAGGTCAGGCCCCAGCATAACCGAGGTTTTGGAATTCCTAAGGAAAATGGGTTACGGCGAGTTAGCAGGCAGGATCAGCACCATTTACCATGAGGGGCTTCACACCTAGCTCCTGATTAGGCTGGGTCACCTTAACTCAATGCTCAGCGGCTTAGCCCTTAATTGCCGTATTGACTTATAGAGGAGCCACGTGAACACTATAACGGAAACCTCAACGAGGAGCGTCATTAGTCTTAAACCCATTAGGTCAGCCGCGGCGCCAAGTAGCATTGGTGATAACACCCCTATTATGGTCATTATTGATGAGAAGGCGGAGTTCAACACGTTCCTCTCGTCGTCACTAGAGTCCCTTGATATCACTATTAGTGATAGTGGGTAAGTTAACCCATGGGGTATGCCAAGTAGGGCCAGGGCTACGGCGTAGGCATATACGTTAGGCGAAGTAGTAATAAGCATTACGCCGATAATGGTCAAGATGGCCATGGACATTGATGCCTTACCAACATCCCTAATGGACCTCATTGACATGTAGATCCTGGTTAAGAAGGATGTGGTGAAGAAGACCGCGAATAGTAGGTAAACGGTGGAGTTGCTTACACCGAAGTACCTAATGGCGTAAATGCCCCCAAAAGCCGTCAGCATGGCGAAGGGGAGGCTGTACATTGCGTTATTGTAGACTGCAACCCTAAAGCTTGCCCTTGACCAAACCGAACTCAGCTTCAAGTGGTTAATGCTGCGTGTTTCCGATGGGAACGGTATCTTGAATGATAGAGGTATCATTACGGCTGAGAATGCTGAGAAGAACAGGAAGACATACCTTAGGCTAAAGTACCGCAGTATCACCGACTCTATAACAGGGCCTATGGTTAGGCTTAGGCTTAGTGCAAATGTATACAGGGCAATAACCCTCTCCCTAACCTCCTGGGAACTACCCACTATACTTGATGCCGTGGCTATGTTAGGCATTATCACACCCAGTAGGTAACCGACGGCGGCTGAGGTTATCCACAACCCGATGTAGTTGATGAATGGGTATATGAGAAATGTTATGAAGTAGAGAACCGTCGATAACTCAAACATGACCCTCCTCCTCTCGGAGCTTAACCTAGCGTTAACAAATGCCGTAGATACGAATGAGAATGCCGAAATCACGCTACCTAGTAAACCAACCTCGGCATTGCTGGCGTTAAAGTACTCCTTAGCCATTAAAGGCACCGTAGTTTGAATCATGTTGTTACTAGCCCTGGCCATGAATGTGAATACAAGTATTATTAACACAAGCCAAGCCACGTCTCCCAGGTCACCTAGTAGCTTTGAGCTATTAAGTTTACTCATAGTTAACTAGGCAGGAAACTTGCTGAGCACCTTTTATAAAACTTACCCAAACCCTTATATAGAACCTCTGGCACTATACATTTATTACATAATTATATATAGTTAACCACACACCACGCTATGAAACCCACCGACATAAACCATCCCTTCCTTTAACACGCCCTCGGTTGGTATCCTACTGGCTTCAGCCTGGCATGTCTAATCACTATTTTTATCGATGAGGTGGATCTCACCCTTAAGGGTAGAAAGGGTAACGTTACCTCACTGCGAGAGACTTGGGGGTAGTACATCAGCATTAACCTATTTCGGCCAGAGAGCTTCAGCGGCTACGGCACACCTGGTAAGTGTCCATGAACGATCCCCTCCCCGCCCTATTGAGGCGAGGCTTGTTGTTCATCTTATCAAGGTGAGGCTAATTTAACTGAAGGTAAGTCTTATTGATCTGAAGCGCTTACACTTATAAATGGATGCTTGGTGCTTAGATTCGTGAGCAGCAGCGCTACTAAAATCATAGATGAGTTAATGGGTAGTTGCGTGGATGGTTACGTTGAGAAGCATAGCTATAAGAACGGTACACGTTATATCATTAAGCCCAGTAACATGTTTATTGAGCTTCACGTGATAAGCGAAGGTGACAACGTGTGTGTTGAGATTTGGGATAATGGGCTCAGTGCATCGCCAATATTCACGCAGAGCTTCACCAACAGAACCCCTGGGGATATTTTAAGTTACATAATATGTAGGGTTTATAGACTGCTTATGATTAGAAGGCTAATGAGCAGTAAAACCAGCCAGGAGGTACCCTTAAAAGCGGTGAGGGTTAGGGGTGCTTAGGAGATTTAGTGATCATGGGCCCTAGCGCTGATTAGAAATAATGATGAGTACTAGTGCTCCCGGCATCAATTGCTAGTTCCTACTACCCTTAAGACTTGAAATTAATACTTGATTACCCTGAAGCCGTAGCCGATTTAATACTGCAATTAACATAGTATCAGCCACATCACCTTGTAATTAAACGCATGTTGATTTAAAGATTAAACCTTAGCTTTTAACCTAGAAACTTAACTTGGAAGCTGTTCATTTTAAGGTTTCCATTATCTCCATGAGTGCCTTACCGTACTCCTTTGTGCCAAGTGGGGTGACCCCCATGTACCTGGCTATGTCCTGGGTAACCTTCCTCTGCTTTATGGCCTCGGTAATGGCCCTATCAAGTAAGTTAGCGGCCTCCGTCCAATTCATGAAGCGTAGGAGCAGCTCGATAGCCCTTATCTCGCTGGTTGGGTTTGCCACGTTTTTACCGGCATACTTGGGGGCTGTCCCGTGCATCGCCTCAACCATTATTGCGGTGTCGCCAACGTTAGCCGCACCTATCATACCCACATTACCCATTAATGACGCCGCTAGCTCGCTTATGTAATCACCGTTGACGTTAGGTGCTAGTATTACATCATAAGACTCAGGTCTTGTAACCAACTGGGCGAACATGTTGTCGGCCATCCTATCGTTCACAAGTATCTTCCCCTGTGGTACTTTACCGCCATACAGCTTGTTAACCTCATCCTCAGTCACTACATAGTCCCTGAACTCCTTCAGGGCGACTTCATAAGCCCACTCCCTGAAGGCACCCTCGGTGTACTTCATGACATTGCCCTTGTGCATGATGGTGACTGACCTCCTCTTATTGTTTATAGCAAACCTGAAGGCAAACCTGGCAACCCTCTGAGTCCTCCAACGGCTTATGGGTTTTATGCCTAAGCCGCAGTCCTCGTCAACATCAACCTTAAGCTCCTCCTTAAGGAACCTCCTCAACTTGGCTGCCTCGGGGCTATCCCACTGCCACTCAAAGCCCCTGTAGAGGTCATCAGTGTTCTCCCTAATTATAACCCAGTCTATCCTCTCAGGGTTCTTTAGTGGCGATTCAATTCCCTGAATATACTTCACCGGCCTCACATTGGCGTACGTGTCCAGGAGTAGCCTTATGGCCACGTTTATTGACCTCCAGCCACCACCCACTGGTGTCTCAAGCGGCCCCTTCAACACAACCCTATACTTTTGAAGTGCCTCAATGGTTTCCTGGGGTAGCCTATTGCCCACCAGCTTCTCAGCCTTCTCGCCGGCGTAAACCTCAAGCCACTTTATCTGTCTGGATGAGCCGTAGGCAAGCTCAATAGCCTTATTAGCCACCTCAATGGCTACGCTTACTATTTCAGGGCCTATGCCATCGCCCAGTATGTAAAGTACTATCGGCTTATTTGGAACCTTCTCGAACACACCATTCCTAATCACTATCGGTTCCCCATCCTCAGGTGGTTTATACTGGATGGGCATCAACTTTAGCTTTAAGTCTAATGTTTTAAACATTACTCTAAGGCGGCTGATTTAACGCAACTCAAGTAGTACTGGGTAATGGTCCGAACCCTCCACGTTTAACACGTCCGCATTTGCAACCCTATTAGTTAATCCACCTGAGACCAGGCAGTAATCTATCCTCATGGCCTTACCCCTATCCCTATAACTCCTCCAGGTGTACTTAATGCCGTGTGGGTGGATTAACCTATAAGTATCCACGAAACCCCTTTTAATGAAACTGCTTAACCATAGTCTCTCCCTTAGTGTTAACCCTGGGTGCTCCTCATCCCAGAAACTTGAGTCACGCCTATCATACACGGCGTTGAAGTCCCCGCATACCACAACCGGCTTCTTTGAGACTAAGCTTAATATGAACCTTTCAATGGCTTCATTGAAGGTTAACTTGAATTGAAGCCTACTAAGGTCGTCACCAGCCCTTGGGAAATACGCATTAACTATGTAAAATTCACCGAGTTCGATGGTCATGACTCTACCCTCATCATCGAAATCCCTCACCCCAATACCCCTAATTACATTAATTGGATTTATCTTGCTCAGGGTAAGTACACCACTATAACCCTTCCTGACGGCTGGGAAGCCGTAGATGTTAAACCCCATTGATAGTACGTCCAGGGGTAGATCACTTGACCTAATCTCCTGCAGCAACACCACGTCGAAGTCTTTAACCACACCTAGGGTGCCCTTCCTCGATATGCTTCTAATTCCATTAACATTCCACGACAGTATCCTCATGACTACCAATTTTTGCGCATGACATCTTTAATAAGTTATCGTCCCCTGCAGGTGGCAGTTCATGGTTACCACCATCTGTTTCCTGTAGTCTCCCTAGACCCGTCATTACAGTGGCCCCTACCTATGACCCTCTCCCCGCCTTTTGGGTGGGTTTTTCATTGTGGGGGTCTTGTCCGTTACTCCCTCTGCGGGGTTGTTGGTTTTGTTCTTGGGGTGGTGGTAGGGGTGGGTTATCGATCCACTGGCTCATCTGAGGCAAGGGAAACCCCCTCCCAGGGGCACTAACCCAAGCACCAAACACCCATGCAAAACTGAGACTCACAAAACCCAACGCAATGAAACCCACACAGCGAAACAACCCCACCCTAAAGAGCAAGACTTGACCATTATGTCACCGGGATCCCTAACCATAATGAGTCTTGAAAACCTGGGATAGCTAGTTTGGGTGTTGGAGATAGGATTTTACATGAATTCAATGAGGCATGGTGAAGGGCTGGATAGGCATACGGTTTCGGTAATGCATGATTAATGAAAGCTAAAAGCTGCATTCACCTGCATTGAATTGTGTACATTAGAAGGGTTTATTTCCCTCTAATTGATAGCGTCTAAATGCATTACTACAGGTTCCCAACCACCAGGCCGAGGAGACTAAGGAGTAGTAGGTTGATTAGGAACCTGGTATCTGAGACTATGCTAACACCCAGTAGCCTCGTCTGGCCCATATTCATTAAGGATGAGGGTTCTGTTGAACCCATAAACTCAATGCCGGGGCAGTACAGGTACCCCATTGGTGATGAGCTTATTAAGGCTGTTGATGAGGCTGTTGAGACTGGTGTTAAGTCTTTCCTGCTCTTCGGGGTGACCAAGCATAAGGATCCGAAGGGTTCCCTAGCCTATGATAAGAATGGACCGGTTCCAAGGGCTGTGAGAATGCTTAGAGACACCTTCGGTGATTCAATACTCCTCATGGCTGATGTATGCCTATGCGACTACACGGACCACGGGCACTGTGGGGTGGTTGAGTATTATGATCCACCGGCCACGGTGCAGGAGGCTAAGCAACCCAAGTTCGTAGTTAATAATGATGCCACGATAGACCTTTACGCTAGAATAGCCGTTAATTACGCCGAGGCTGGTGTTGATGTAGTGGCACCCTCAGGTATGATGGATGGGCAGGTTAAGGCCATAAGGACGGCGCTTGATGAAAACGGCTTCACCGACGTCATTATAATGAGCTACAGTTCAAAATACGCCAGCACGTTCTATAGCCCATTTAGGGAGGCTGCCGATAGTGCGCCTAGGTTTGGTGATAGGCGTAGTTATCAAATGGACCCCAGGAACGCCTATGAAGCGTTGAAGGAGGTTGCCATGGATCTTGAGGAGGGGGCTGACATAGTCATGGTTAAGCCCGCCATGCCCTACCTAGACGTTATTAGGCTTGTTAGGCAGAGCTTCCCCGAGGTACCCTTAGCCGCCTACCAGGTTAGTGGTGAGTACGCCATGATTAAGGCAGCCTCATTGAATGGCTGGCTTAATGAGAAAATGGCCGTGCTCGAATCCCTAATAGCGATTAGGAGGGCTGGGGCTAACATAGTAATAACGTATTACGCCAAGGATGCCGCCAAGTGGATTAGCGAGATTAATGACCTATTCTAAGTAAGTGTTAAGTGTATGCGGATTACGTTAAATAATCCTAGGCAGCCTGAATAGGTATGCCATTAGGGATGCCACGATCGGTATCGTCAAGTTATCCTCCCCGCTGTACGATTCAGCAACCCCAAGGGCTATACCGGTGAGGTATAGTATTGGTACGTAATTGATGCCTATTAAGGCACCTAGCACCAGTGAGAAGACTAAGGTGCCCATTAAGATGCCCTCTATGGTGGTGTTGCTGCAAGGCATCCTAATCCTCCCTACAAGCACCCCGAATAAGGCACTTGATGTGTCATAGAATATCAACGCCAATACCCCGTAGTAGGCATAACCACCGGTGATAATGAACGACGTGTAAACCCCAACAACACCCATTAACACGCCCAGGTAACCCCACTTCCTCTCATAATCCCTCTCAATACCTTTAACAAATTCGCTGAACATGTACTCAAGCCTGTCCATGGAGACCAACAACTCCTTGACGATAGTTGCGTTAAGCGTCTCGGCTATCTTCAGTATGTTAGCCCTAACGTTGTGCCTGGCATCCTCAAGTGCATCCCTAATCACCACTGATATTAAGGGCTTCTTAACCTGGTATATGTATAGCAACGATACCCCAATTAATATTACTGTATAGTATAGCTGGGTATCAATGTTGTCTAACCCCATGAACAATGGGGCTATTAACAATAGTGAGAGTAGTAGGTGTATTAACTTCCTGTATAGTAGCGACTTCAACCTGTTAATCCTGTTTAAGCTCTGATCCAATTATGACCACCGCCACTGGTTCACCGTCCCTGGCTTTATTAATAAGACTCCTTTTTAAATCCTTAGCGGCCTTATTGGCCAGGATCATGACCGTGGCGTCATCAATGTAGGCGCTCCTCCTAACTATGATCCTCCTACCATCCCTCAGCCTAAGCCCTCTTAAACCCAAACCGACCACAACATCCATCTCCGAACCAACTATAATAATCATTACCACTAATGAGCAGCTGCTTGTTAACACCTCCCTAAGGGGCATATTCAAGTCAAGGGCTGCCTTATCAGCGCAGCAGGCTACTATGCAATCCCCCCTCTTAGTCACATAATCATCCTTAGTGATTTCAAGGGTGTTCCTGTGAGTTGCCGTTACGTTAACGTGCCCCCTAGCCCAAACAACATCAATAGCCATCCTACCGTCCATGAGTGACTCAGGCTGTTTAGGGAAAAATCTTTTAAATGCCTAACTAGTTCAATTAAGTTCATGAGGATTCGCGTAGTCTTACTGACCCTTATCATATTTTTAATAGGAGTCTCAATACTGGCCTACTCACTATCAATAATTAAGTTTGGTGGTGTTAACGCCTACTTAGTCACCAATCCCAGCTCATTTGAGGACTTGCTGATGACTAGCGGTGGTAAGTATCTCCTTGTGATTTACGCCGACTCACAGTGCATAGCCTGCAACTACCTTAAATCAAACGTACTTAGCAATGTAACCATAGCTAACTACGTTCAATCCCATTTCATACCAGTTTACGTGGATTTGGATTACCAGTCAGCCTTACCGTTAACCAGTATTAACCTGGTTATTAACGGCACCGTTTACGTGGTTATGCCCATTGGGAATGAGGTTAGTGTTAGGGCCTATAGACCAAATATGACGCAGGTGGTTTCGTTTACTGTTCAAGCAACGCCAACATTACTGGTTGCTTATGACTATGACGGTGAGTTGGTAGTTAAGGAGGTGATAATAGGTGCCTACCCGCCTCAGGTATTCATGGACATACTGAACCTAGTCAACATCAATACTATTGCTCAAATATCCCCACACCCATCATCCCCACCCTTAGGTAGCTTAACTACGTTGACACTATCATATCTGGCTGGCCTGGGTTCAGCAATAATGCCATGCGCCCTACCTGCATTGGTATCAATAGCCTTAATGGTCATTAATAGGAGGGTTAACCCAATCGCCCTATTCGGCGGATTCCTAGTATTTTACACAGCCCTGGGTTCACTGCTCAGCTTAGTGGGGCTTAGCGGCATTACCAGGTCAGTCCTCTACCTAGTCTCATCAGTAGTGTTAATGTTCATGGGGCTCGTCTTCCTGGTGCCTCCATTATACAGGGGCTTTATCATGTTAACCTCAAGGGTTCAGAACCTAGGTGGTAGGCTTAAGCCAGGTGGTGCATTGGCTGACTTGCTAATGGGCCTTGTGCTAACTGGGTTGTGGTTACCGTGCATAGGCCCCATCTTTGCTGGTGTGGCGTTAGGCTCAATATTAGCATCTCAATTAACGCACAACGTATTGGCTGGTGTTTTAACAACAGCAGCATTCTCACTGGGCTTCATAACAATGGCGTCGGTAGTCTTCACCGTGGCCAGTTGGGGTAGGAGGAGTATCAGTAGGATCGCATCCATCGGCACCTTAATCGAGAAGGCAGCTGGCGCCGCCATGATAGCCATCGGTGTCTACCTACTCCTTGAGGCCTTAATCTAGGTTAAAAACCAAACCATACTAGATATAGGTTTAGTATTTATTTAGTAATTGATTCTGCCCACTAGTATGTCCTGTAGGCCGTCGCCGACTAAAGCGAAGCTCAAAGCCACTATGGTTATTACCAGTCCTGGGAATATCGCGGTCCACCAGTAGCCTGGCAATTCCTCTAATCCAGCGCTAACCATCTCCCCCCACTCGGGTGTAGGTGGCTTAATGCCTATGCCCAGGAAGCCCAGGGTGGCGTAGGTTAATATGACGTTACCGAAGTCTAATGTTGCATAGGCTAAAACCGGGTCAATCATGTTGGGGAACACATGCTTAATTAGTATTAAGAAGTCGCTTAGGCCCGATAACTTAGCTGAGTCTATGAAGTACCTGCTCTTTATCTCAAGGGTTTGGGCCCTGGATAACCTGGCGTATATGGGCCACCAGACAATCATTAAGGCTATCATTGATTGGAAGTACCCTGAACCTATGAGTATGGTTAGGGCTAGCAGCAGTATTAACCCTGGTATGGACAAGAACGCATCGGTTACCCTACCTATCACCTCGTCGATCCATCCACCGTAGTAGCCAGCAATCATACCAAGCACCCCACCTATGGCTATTGCTGAAAGTACCGTGACTATGCTCACGGATGCATCTATCGGCGCCGCATAAAGTATCCTACTTAATATATCTTGACCCTCAGCATTGGTCCCGAGGAGGTGATGTATTGAGGGTGGTTCATTACTAGCCATAAGGTTCACCGCGAGTGGGTTATATGGCAGTAGAACCCACCCCAGACTTGGGTGTCTTGTCAATGTCCCAACTACCTGAAGTGAGCCCTCTATTATGGACCACGCAATGAATAGCACTATTATTACTAATCCGAAGGCTGATGCTGGGTTCCTAAGAAGAACCTTCAGGGTTAATCTTGGGTTTTCAAGAATAGCAACCGACACGACTACCACCTCACTCCAACCTTATTCTCGGATCCACCACCG
>JAPWUH010000020.1 GCA_028275645.1 Caldivirga sp. | reverse complement strand
ATGCAATATACGCAGCGGCACTAGACTGGCCAGGTGAGGAGGCTGTGATACAATCACTGGGCGCAAACCTGAGGCTACTTGAGGGTGAGGTTGAGGAGGTGGAGCTACTGGGCTACGGCAAACTAAACTTCACTAGGGATGAGAGGGGGCTTGTGGTTAAGATGCCTAACGACGCCAAGAGGCAACCCGCATACGTGCTGAGGATTAAGGTGAGGTAGTTAAATCATTAAAACCAGCTTGAATACTTACGGATTGTAGAGTATTGCACCCATTCCAGATAGGCTGGATCTGTAAAGCCCAATGGCTAATATGAGTATTATTATGGCCAATGCGATGTAATTAATCTTAGTCATCCTTACATCCTTGTAGTAGGTCCTCCTCAACACCTTTTAAATCACTGGCGACATGTAGCCCAGAAACCTATCAACTTGAAGACTTAGGTAAATCACCACTAGCCCATAAAGTAGATAGGGTGCCGGTGTCCAGTTGATGATTGGGTTATGTAATTATGGTTCCCTAGAGGCCCCATGTAGCGCCTTAGGGCATTGCGGATTCCGTAATTTTAATTTTTTCACTCACCTCCATCATTCTCCATCACGCCTAGGTAATCGTACATCCACCCCCTCCTAGCGTACTCCTCATAAATGCGCCAAATCCTCTTGGCGCTAACCAACCCGGTATAATACCCCTCATCTTCAAGAACCCTCTTAACCTCATTCACGAAGTCTACTGGTTTAACGTAGGGCTTCTCACGCATAACCCTTAATATGGCTTGGGCAATGTCCTTATTGTGGGGGTATGGCCGCTTACCGCGCATAGCCACCGGGTTTTAGACCCTCAACCCACTAATAAACCTTAATTTAACCAGCCGCCGCAGCCCATACATGGCCACTAGGCCAATGGTTAAGGGTAAGGTTTACCACCTGGCGCTGGGGCCGGGAGAGACCGCGCCATACGCCCTACTGCCAGGTGACCCGGATAGGGTTGAGTTAATAGCCTCCATGTGGGATGAGGTCAGGGTTAAGGTTGAGAGGAGGGAGTATAGGACCTACGTGGGCTCGTATAAAGGCGTCCCAGTGATGGCCACCTCCACGGGGGTAGGGGGGCCGTCGGCCTCAATAGCCATTGAGGAACTTGCAGCATTGGGCGTGGGCACGATGATTAGGGTTGGGACCACTGGTTCACTGCTCGCCAGCGTTAAGGTGGGTGACTTAGTGATAAGCAGCGGCGCCCTTAGGCTTGACGGCGCAAGTAATGATTACGCTCCCCTAGGTTACCCAGCGGTCCCCCACCCAGACGTCCTAAATGCCCTGATCACGGCGGCTGAGGAGCTTGGGGTTAGGTATCACGTTGGCTTAACGGCAACCACAAGCACCTTCTACACTGGGCAAGGTAGACCTGGGTTTAGGGGTTACTTGCCGAGTTGGCTGAGGGATGTTGTGGGGGTGCTTAGGTCCATGAGGATTATCAACTTTGATATGGAGACTGCTACACTCTTAACCATAGCCAACGTCTACGGTTTGAGGGCTGGTTCAGTCATGGCTGTTATAGCTAATAGGGAGACTGATGAGTTTAGGGCTGAGGCTGGTGTTGAGGATGCGTGTAGGGTTGCCAATGAGGCTGTTAGGGTGATTAGGGAGTGGGATGAGGATTACCCCGATAGGGAGGTTAAATCAATCCCAGCCCTATTAAGGAAGAGGAGGTGACGCCTCAGAGCTTAACCAACTCGGGGGTTATGTACCAGTCTATAACCCACCCCCCACCTAGGTACCTGAGTTTTAATACACCCGAGTACCTGAAGTTAACTACCTGAACGCTGGAGTTTCCGACAACCAGCAGTGAAACTAACTTGGATAGGTGGGGTAGGTGGCCTACTATCATGACGCCGTCGCCGAGTTCACTAAGCTTACCGGCGATGATGCTTGGGTCATCGTTGGGGTTTAAGCCGTCTATGGCTTTCACGAACCTGGCGTTTAGGTGTTTGGCGAATATCTCAGCTGTTTGAAGAGCCCTAGCCTTACCACTATGCACAATCCCATTAACGCTGACCCCAACCCTAGCCAGGTACGAGGCCACTAGGGTGGTTTCAGCCACACCCTCCGGTGTTAGCCTCCTCTCAGGGTCAACTTTCTCATCAAAGGCCTTCCCATGTTGAACCAGGTAAAGGGTATCCACGCCTTAATTAGCTGGCATTGCCACTAAAAAACTCTTCCCCATGCCGGGACCGTAATGCTACTTAACCTTAGTTAACTTAGCCATGAAGAAGCCTGGGGTGTCCTGTATGTGTGGGTGGAACCTCCTTGATAATCCGTCGAAGGCCCTTTGACCAGCTGGTATGTTGACGTACTCAACGTTGAAACCTAGCTCAACGGCCCACTTAACGTTCTCCTCATTCTCCATGGGTGGGAGTGTGCAGGTTGAGTAAACCAGTACGCCACCTAGCTTAAGTAAGGCGTGTGCGGCCTTGATGAACTGCCTCTGGTAGTTCATGTAGTTCACCACGTCCCTCATGGTCAACCTGTAGTATAGCTTTGGCCTAACCCCAGCGTCGCTGCAGGGTGGATCAATGAGCACCTTATCCACGTTACCGGTTAATTCAGGGTGATTGTTGGGGAGGAACCTGCTATCCTCAATGTAGGTCTGGAGCCTAGCCCCAAGCCTGGCTGCATTATACTCAACCTGCCTCACCTTAGCCCAACTCCTATCCACAGCCAACACAGTGGCCCTATTGACAGATAACTGGGCTACGTGGGTTGCCTTACCTCCAGGCGCAGAGCACATGTCGACTATGAACTCGCCAGGCCTTGGGTCAATTAACCTACCAACCCACTGTGCCGGTAGTGACTGCTCGTAGAATAACCCAAACCTCCACTCATCGAGATCCCTCAACTTAGGTAACCTGTATACGGATTTAATAACCTCAACAACAATGCCCCTAAACCCCCTCCTAAAGGTTGAGGAGTCAACCTTGGCTATCCCAAGCGCCACCACTTCGCCGTTGGGCGATATGACGTTAACCTCATCCCCGGCATTAATGTTACTGGGCATATAGAGTACGCCAGGTCCGTATAGGTTTGAGCCTAGGTAAACGCTTTCGGCGGCGTACTTATCCGCAACTATGTACTTGGCGCTGGATTCAACCTTACTGGGTCCCTCCGTTGGGAACCATAGGGCCTCCTCAAGTACCTCATCCCTGTAGGTCACTAGGCCCTTATCCCTAAACCTCTTGACTAACTCATCTGTGCTTATCTTCAGGGTGTTAACCCTGATGTAGTATCTTCTGGGTGGCTTCCTCACGTTTTCAAAGTAGGCGCCTATCTCGCCATCATCCATGTACTGGAGTAGACTCTTGTAAACGTCGTATTCAAGCTCAATATCCTTAGCCACCTCTATGAACCTCTCATTCCCCTTATTAACCATGCCGCCTTAAGTTAACTTGGCCTTATTCTTAAACCTCTCCAGGGACTTAAGTATGATCTTAGTGGCGTCGTCTGGGTTTAGTTTTGATATTCTCCACAGGTCCATTTGGTCATCAACCACGTACATTATTGACTTAGCCCTTGAAATCTTCTCCTTAAACTCAACCTTAATCACCCTCTCCTTAGATAGCTTACTAAGCATCTTAGCCGCCTTAAGTATGTTCCTGTGCTTCTCGTCAAGCCCAGCTAGCCTAACAAGTGTGGCTGTCTTTATGGTAACCCTCCTGCCCTTAGCGCTGCCTATCAGTTTAACCAGTGCCTTAGCCAGCTTCTCCTCTATATTGCCACTTTCAACCATTGCCACCACCCCCACTCAGCACCTTAGGTATGTTCTTATCGAAGGGTGGGTATATTATGCCCTTCTCCGTTATTATAGCCGTAACATACTTTGGGGGTGTTACGTCGAAGACTGGGTTATACACCTTAACGTCACTTAGCGTTATCGGAACCCCCCTAATTAACCTAACTTCATTCGGATCCCTCTCCTCAATCTTAACATCATTTACGCCATTAACTAGGTCGAAGCTTGAGGAGGGGGCTAAGGTGTAGAACGGTATCCCAAGTTCGTGGGCTATCACCGCCTCCTTGAACGTACCCACCTTATTAAACACGTGCCCATCCTTTAAAATCCTATCTGCACCAACCATGACGCTGTTAACCATGCCCCTGTACATCACTAGCCCAACTGCCGTATCCGTGATTAGGGTTGTGTCTATGCCCTCCATGACTAGTTCGTAGACCGTTAACCTAGCCCCCTGGAGCCATGGCCTAGTCTCAGGCACAATCATGGAGACCTCCATGCCTAATGCCTTAGCCAGTTTAACCGGGGCTAGGGCTGTTCCTAGGCCTGTCCCGGTGGCTAACCCACCTGCGTTGCATTGGGTCATAACCACGTCGCCGTTGTTAAGCTTCTCAAGGCCGTAGAGCCCCATGGCTATTTCCGCCTCGTACTCCTCGTTGAATATTGAGTCCGCCTCAGCCTTAAGCACATCCATCAGTTGCTTAACGCTCTTAGCCTCACCATTATTTATGCTTGACCTAGCCTTGTTCAGCATTCTGCCTGTTGCCCAGGTTAGGTTAACGGCTGTTGGCCTTGCTGGGTCCATGACCCTCTTGGCGTGTTCAAGCACCTTCAAGGCGTCATCCAGGTTACTGATCCTCGTCATGTTGCTTAATAGGCCAAGTAGCATACCGTAGGCTGCGGTTATCCCTATTGCCGGTGCCCCCCTAACCTTCATGGTCCTTATGGCGTCCGCAACCTCCTCGGGTGTGTGAAGTTCAACGTACGTAGTCTCGAAGGGTACCTTGGATTGGTCAAGTATTACCAATTTGCCATCTCTCCACTCTATGGGTTTAATCTTAGGTTTGTAAATCCTCTTAACCTCATTAATACTAATCCTCATCAATAATCCCTTATGGCATCCTCAGCTTTAAAGGGAGTTTAAAATTTTTCTCACCATACATCAATTTAGATTCAGGAAGTTAGCAAGGACATCGGCAACCCTCCTGCTTCTGGTTACCAGCAGGCTTACCCTGGGTTGTTCATTAATCGGCACCTCACCTATGCTACGTCCATTAGTAGTCATGATTAGTGACTTAAGTTCCTTAGCTATGACGTAGGCCGCTGCTATGTCATATAGCCTCAGCCTATTCCTGACGTCTAGGAAGAAGAGGAGTTTGCCCAGGGCTGCCATGGTTATCTCAAGGCTGGCTGCGCCGAGGCTCCTAATCTTAAAGCCGCCGAGGCTCCTGTATAGTTCGGCTAAGCCGTTGAGTACATTAACATCCACCGTAGGTTCAACGTATATTGACGCCACCGGCTTATCAAGAATGCTTGAGTCGAATGAGGCTGGTTCACCGTTTATGAATGCCCCCCTACCCCTCTCAGCGTAGTAGGTTACCCCAGTACTTACGTGGTGGATAACCCCAGCCTCAATGTCGGACAACGTCAAGTCATCCTTATACCTGGCAACCGCTATTGATACTGAGTAGAAGGGTACGTCCAAGACGAAGTTTAGGGAACCATCGATCGGATCCACTATGAATAAGTACTCAGGCTCACCGTCACTAACTTTAACCACCCCCCTCTCCTCGGTTATTACAATTGCCCTTAGCCCCTCAGCCCTAATCTTATCTATGATGGCCCCCTCAGCCACCCAATCAATCCCCCTAGTCACGTCACCCACCCCAGACTTCATAATTCTCTTGTAGGATGGGTCCTTAGACTTCTCGATGATTATTGGGGCAACGGTAGTCACGATGTCCATTAGCAGTGATTGGAGGTTAACCTCACCCACATTTATCGAACCAACCCGCGTGTGCATGCCTT
The DNA here is from genome assembly GCA_028275645.1 of Caldivirga sp. Lineage (GTDB taxonomy): Archaea > Thermoproteota > Thermoprotei > Thermoproteales > Thermocladiaceae > Caldivirga. Next base: position 6,971 of record JAPWUH010000020.1, on the reverse strand, counting down.
TTAACGCTTTCCTCGTTAACGCTTGGTAATCGGCCTAAGGATTCCTACTAAACCTGGCCATGTGAGGCTGCAGTTATGTAGCCGATTAACGGAGGATTATTGGTGATGTATGGTTAAATAACGCTGTACCGTATTAGCCTATTCAGTTCACTTGTCACGTAGTCGAGTAGCCATGGATCCACCCTACCAAATGGTCCATTAACAGTCACCCTAACCGTTGATAAGGCAACAGCCCTTATGAAGGCGTCAACCGGGTTTAACCCTACTTTAAGGTAGCTGGTTAATGAACACACCAGGACATCGCCAGCCCCAGTTGGGTCAACGGTGTTTACCCTGACAGTCCCATCGAACCAGTAGACCCTACCCCTGGTGTACATCTTAGCCAGTCTACCACCCATCGAAACTACCAATACCTTATCCCCCGGGTTGATTAAGCTTTGGTTAACCTCATCAGCGCTAACCTTAACCACGTCGGCGTACCTCAAGGCCGATTCAATGGCCTCACTATCCCCACTGTTAAGCACAAGCCCATCCTCCATGAACCTCCTCGTGAAGCCCTGAAGGTCAATAGCCATTAACCTCACCTTACCCCTAATGTCCTCAACCAGCCTCCATGAGACCTCGCCGGCAACGGGGTCGACAACAATAGCATCTTCATCGATAACCAGGTCCTCACCCTTAATATCCCTACACCTGTTGATTAACCATAGGGTTCTGCTCATATCCGCGCTGTACCTTATCCTGAACCTTGTTGTTCTGCAGGCTTCATCAACCTTAACCCTACTTAGGTCCACGCCAAACTCCTCATATAGTCTCAACGCCGGTTTAAAATCAACGCCAACGACCGATATGGGCTTAACCATGAAGCCCACCTGCCTAAGGTATGTGGAGCAGAATGTGGGTGGGCCACCTGGGCTCATCCTACTGACCCCTGGAAACTCCAACTCGTCAATGGTCATGTGACCTATGACTAACACTAGCCGTCAACGGAGCGGATTTATTAAGCATTGTGGGAAAGGTTTATTAGAAAGTGCCCACTCAGGTGTTAACTCGCCATGGCTATAAAGTTCTGTCCAAGATGTGGATCAATGATGAAACCGTATAAGAGCGGTAACCGTGTAGTGTGGAAATGCCCTAAGTGTGGTTACGTGGAGGATGCGTCAACTGCAGTATCCCTTATCGAGAAAACGGTCATTGAGCATAAGCCTGATGAAAAACCCGTGGTCATCACTAAGGTTACTGAGAATCTGCCTAAGGTTAAGGTTACCTGCCCAAGGTGCGGAAACAATGAGGCCTACTTCTGGGTTCAACAAACTAGGGCCGCTGATGAACCACCAACTAGGTTTTACAGGTGCACTAGGTGTGGGTATACCTGGCGTGAGTATGAGTAGGGTGGGTTGGGTTGAGGATACTCGTAACCAATGATGATGGTTTATCGTCGCCGGGCATAGTAACCTTAGCCAATTCACTGGCCAGAGACCATGAGGTCCATGTAATAGCCCCTGAATCCCAATTAAGCAGCGTAGGGGCGGCTAGGACGTACAGTAGGCCGATAAGGGTTTGGAGGTTGAGCAACGGCCTATACGTTGACTCAGTGAACGTGTACGCAACCGATGGAACACCCTCAGATGCAGTCTTCATAGGCGTAAATATGTTTAAACCAGACATCGTGATCAGCGGCATTAACCTAGGTGAGAACGTTGGGCTTGAGTCAATCTTCATAAGCGGCACCATTGGGGCTGTCGTGCAGGCATCGCTAATGGGCATACCAGGATTAGCGGTATCAATAGAGGTCCCACCCAGCGGCAAATTCACGATACCGCAGATTAGAAGTGATTACTTTAGGGACGCGGTCAACGTTGTTAATGGTATTGTGGGTTACATCGAGGCTAAAGGCTGGTTTAGTGGCATTGACGCTTTGTCAATTAACATACCGTCACCAGGGAGGTGGAGTGGTGGTTATAGGGTGGCCACGCGCCTAGCCAGGATTTTATTCAAGGAGACCCTAATTGAGTCTAAGGATCCGAGGGGTGGTAACGTGTATTGGAGGTGGGGTGATGAGTTGGTGCAGCTGGACCCTGACAGCGACGCCTACGCCTTTTACAAGGAGGGCAAGCTAGTGGTCACGCCAATAATACTTAGTGGCCTTATCCCAGGTGGCATCAGTGGTGTTGGTGAAGTTGAAAACGCCTTAAGAATGGCCTTAAACTTAACCAATCAGCGAACCCAGTAACGCAATGAACGTTGATATTAATTGCCTCATCGTGGTGCCTACGCATTACTGCGCCTGCCCCTGCCCATCCCTCACTAAGGCTAGGAATGTTATCCCGTTGAAGTCCAACTCCCTTACAATGCCCCTATTAACCAATTCTGAATATGCTTGAGTCCACATATCACCCATTACCCTCCTTAACAATTCCTCGAAGGCCGGTTTAGGCATTGGCTCCTTTAACTCATTTTTAATCAACTTAACAAGCTCAGTTATGTTAATCCCACTACCGCTACTCCCGCTTGGCTTAACCCTGATGTAGATCTCCCCCGAGGCCAAGTCAACGTAGGATTCAACTAGCCCGCGCCTACTCAACTCAAGCAGATCCTTCAGGGACATGTTAATGGGTACTCTCCTTCTAATACTTCTCAAGCTAACCCACCTACCGTCGCTCATGACCCTTAGGGCCTCTATGATGGCGACTAGCCTATCCTCCATCACGGGTGCGTTCACTTAGGTCTTATTTAACTTAATCAGACAAACCTAAGGTAATATTTGATCAATTAACGCAACCTGGGTTCAGGACCCTCATTGGGTGGTATTGTTAAGCTCGCAGCTACATCAAGGGGGCTTGCCATGAATGTTGAAAACGTTTTTAATTTCCCTCAGCGTAAGGAGTCCTAATGCCCGAGGAGGTCACTGTTGAGGAGTTGGTTAACAGGGTTGCTGAGGGCCTAAACGTGGAGGTTGTGGATTATAGGGGTGACTTGGTTGTTGTGGATTCGGTGAAGGGCATTGTTAAAGGTGATGTTGGTGATTTAAGTGAGCTTAAGAAGAGGAGGCCGAAAGGGGGACCCACTAAGAGGCAGATTGAGCTGGCTATGGCCGTGGCTAAACTATTGGCTGGTTCAAGGGTCAGGTTTAAGATAATTTTTGGGCCTAGGGAGGTGACTATAAGGTTTAGTGAGGATAAGTACGTCAGGGTTACTGAGAATGATTCAAGGGTTGTTGGGTTTAATTCGGCCAATGAGGAACCACTAAGCATTATTCACGGTGAACTGGGTAGGTACGGTAAGGTGCTCTTCCTTAAACCGCTGAAGTAGCCGCCTAAGCCATCGCCTAACCCTGGGTCATCTTTATTGAAAATAATTAATTGGTATTAATACCTCCGGCGCTCAACTTCACCGTGCTACCTAAGTTCATACTAACCTATAGACACCATTGCGCCATAGTTAAGTCGAGGAGCGGTGACCTTGCCCTATCCATTGATAAGAACGGCAAGTTAACGGTGAGTTTAAGCAAGCCATGCGTGGGTGACTACATTAAGCTCCAGCCATACTCTGGGATCAGTCAAAGTACGGAGTTCATTAGGCCATTTATAGTTGACGACTATGAGTACGTACCCATTTACGTAATCTACAGGAGCACGGTTGCCCTGAACCAGTTGACCATAGTCAACGGTAAGGTTAGCCTACAGGTTGAGGATGCCGATGAAACGGTGCTGAGGGGTCTCGTGGTTAACGGCAGCGATTACGTGAAGTACATGGTGGAGACCTTGATTAACAAGTACCTTGAGTCACCAATACCAATACTGGCTATGTCAGCTAAGTTAACCAGTAACCCGGATAAGGTTGAGGACTACGTTAAGTCCGTAACGGATAATGATTACCACATAGCCGGGGTGAGGATTTACCATAAACCCGGGTTAATGGTGAGCATAAGGAGGGTTTCACCGTATAGAGTCGACACAACCCTAATGTGTAGCATAGACCTAAGTGACGAATTTAAGGGGTTGGTTAAGACGCTACTATTGACGTCAATGATAATCCACGACTTTAGGCTGGGTAGGGTGGGTGAGTTACCCATGGGTATGGATGTCTTCTACCCAATAATTAGGGGTAATGTGGGTAGCATTGCACGGTGAGCGGCTTTAACCTACCGTCTCTCTGGAGGCGGCGGAGGTGTTAAACCTCCACCGTCTCCTTCTCGACGGTCTCCCTGGGGCCGCTCACCGCAGCAGCTCCCCAACGGTCGCCCGCGGCTCCTTGCCCTACGGATCTCGGGACCCCAGGGGCACTAGCAAGAGTATTGGAGTTAGTTTTATAAAACTAACTGGGAGTCATCAACAGTAATAACTATTACAAATAATCATGAAAACTGAAACTCCCCCAGATTAGGTATATGACCCCCTTCCCGCCTTTTTTAAGGGGCGGGTTTCACGCTGGGGATCTCGATTGTTACCCCTCTTTGGGGGTTACTAAGTAGCCCAGTGCTATGATTTATAAACTCATCTCCGTGAAACCTCCATGTAATGGGGTAACCTGCCATGAATGGTGAGGTTTGTCTGTTATTAACTTCTTGATGTTTAAGGGTAACTTTTTAAGCGAATAGGCGCTGCATCTATCAATGTCCCTTGATGATGTGGTTAAGATGATTGAGGAGGGTAAGGTTAAGATGCATGAGGTTGATGAACTGCTTAAGGACTCTAACCTAGCCACTAAGGCTAGGAGAATGTACTTGGAGAGGAAGCTTGGGGTTGAGCTTAAGGCCATTGGGTCAACCATAATAGACTTCAACCAGGTCTACAGAAGGAATACGGAGAACACAATAGGCGCCGCCCAGATACCCATTGGGGTTGCCGGGCCCCTACTAATTAAGGGCCTCTATGCGAATGGGCTGTACTACATACCCTTAGCCACCACTGAGGGTGCCTTGGTGGCTTCCGTTAACAGGGGGGCTAAGGTTGTGACTGAGAATGGTGGGGCCAGGAGCATCGTTATTAAGGATGGAATGGCCAGAGCACCATTGTTTAAATTACCCAGCGCTGTTGATGCAGTTAAGTTCATTGACTGGGTTAGGCTTAACTTTAGTAAGATTAAGGAGGTTGCGGAGTCTGGGAGTAGGCATCTTAGGCTTAACGAGGTTCAGCCCTTCATGATGGGCAACAACGTGTGGCTGAGGCTCGTGTTCAATACCGGTGACGCGATGGGTATGAACATGGTCACCATAGCCTCAGAGAAGGTTGCCAAGTGGATTGAGGATAATTACCAGGGGGTTAGGTTAATCAGCGTCAGCGGTAACATGTGCGTCGATAAGAAGCCCAACGCTGTCAACTTCCTGATGGGTAGGGGTAAGACCGTCATTAGCGAGGCAGTTATCTCAAGGAGGTACTTAATGGAACGCTTCGGCATAACCCCCGAGGACGTGGTTAACATTAACGTTAGGAAGAACCTACTGGGCTCGGCGTACGCCCACTCCTACGGCTTCAACGCCCACTTCGCCAACATAATAGCAGCAATATTCATAGCCACTGGGCAGGACGTGGCCCAGGTGGTTGAGTCAAGCATGGGAACCACCTGGGCTGAGGTTAACGATAACGGCGACCTGTACGTATCAGTAACGTTACCAAGCCTAGAGGTAGGTACAGTTGGTGGCGGTACTGGGTTACCAACCCAGAGGGAGGCCCTTCAAATGTTGGGTGTCCAGGGTGGTGGTGATCCACCTGGCTCAAATGCAGTCAAGTTCGCCGAGATAGTGGCTGCAGCAGTCTTAGCAGGTGAGTTAAACCTACTCATAGCGCAACACAGGAGGGAGCTGGGTAGAGCCCATGAAATGCTGGGTAGGGCTGGTAAGCAAACCTGACAGCGGTCGAGCTTCGTTATTTATGGCGGGGAGGGTCATCTACAGTTCCACCCTATGGTCTTAGTTATCCCCCTCGAGGTTTAATGGACTTGAGCTCAATGGTGAAGCATACCCATTAAAGCGTGGGCTGGGGCTAATTAATCGCCCCGGTTAATTCACATAAAATAATACCTTAAATTATTTGTAGTAAAGTTTAATTCTACGCCTTAGTAGCCGGGTTAATGGATTGGAGGAGGGGGCCTATACCGCACGAATTCATGGGCTGGTTCTGGAGGAGGAGGGGGATATTGAGGGATATTGTACTTTACATACTCGCCTTCAAGGGTGAGTTAACTGGTGCCCAGATAATTGATGAGATTGAGAGGTGGAGCTTCGGCTTCTGGAGACCGTCACCCGGCTCAATATACCCACTGCTCGATGACCTGGAGAGGGAGGGGTTAATTAAGATCTCTAGGATTGACGGCGTTAAGAAGTACTACTCCCTAACGGAGGAGGGCAAGAGGGCCATAGGCGTGATGGGTATTAACCCACCCCCACCACCCTTATCACCGTTCAGCGTAGATGAGTTCGTGTCCATGGCCAGGTATATAATTGATAACTGGGATAGGTTACCCAGGGAGGATAGGGAAAAAATAAGGCAGGTTTTAAATGACTTAAGTAAGGTGGTTGAGCATTAACTCACCACCAAGCCCAGTGGTGCCTACCCCACCTTGGTCCAGCCCACCAAGGCCACCATGCCTTTCCCCAACCCCATGGCCACCATGGCCATGGGGCCGTGGTTATGTTTTTACCTAACTCGGTTAACTCAAGGTACTCCTCCCCACCCTCAGTTACCCTTCTGACGAGGCCCATGACCAGTAGGTCGCTTATCGCTAGGTCTAGTGCTGAGCCGTATAGTGGCACCACCTGCCTTAGTTCGCTTATCCTCCTTCTACCCTTACTTAGCTCCTGTAGTATGGCCCACTCGCCGATAGCTAGTATGCGCCCCATCATTTTTTCACTCACCGATAACGGTACTGATATCGGATTTATAAAACTTTCCCCTGAAGACTAAACACGAACCAGGATTCAACGGTTAAACACGTAATGAATATTAAGGTTAAGTCAAAACTCATTCCCA